>JAKONH010000236.1 GCA_022702045.1 Spirosomataceae bacterium | reverse complement strand
CTTTAGCAAAACTTTAGTAAACCCGCTACCGAATGTCTCTCGTCAGCGAAAACATCCGCTACCTGCGTAAACTGAATGGGTTGACGCAGGAGCAATTTTCTCGAAAAATAAACATAAAGCGTTCGCTATTGGGGGCTTACGAAGAAGGTCGAGCCAATCCCAATCAGCAAAACATGATGGCCATTGCTAAAGCGTTCAATACCACGATTGAACTACTGACCCGGCAAGACCTGCGTAAGCTGCGCGAGACCCCCAACCTGAGTATACCGCTCGGCCAGCCAAATCGGCACAGCGAGCCAGCCGCCCGCATTGATGGGTCAAGTATTCGCTCGGACGGTAAAATCGACGCTGATTCAGACCCGTTTCAACACCCCGACTTTCCCGATATTTTCGGCGAATCGGCCGACGATGCGCCCAAGACACCCATGCCACAGCCATTGGCCAAGGTGCTAAACAAATATTACCAGGATACGCCCATTCGTGAAGCCCGTACGGCCCCAGCCCCACCTATCATCACGCCACCCGTGCGGCCGGCAGACGGACAGGCTAATGTGTCGTTTCAGGCCGTACCAGCAGCCTCACCGGCTGACCCGTTGTTTGGTCGGCAGGAATCCCGCCCGGCTCCGGCTGCGCAGGCACGTCCGGCAGAACTACCAACCTTCAACCGCAACTACGAAACACCGGCCGTCTCCCCACCCGCCGTTCCCGTCGGATCGGGCGTCGCCATTCCAGTCGTGATGCAGGGCCAGTTTACCGAGTATCACCAGCGGCATCAGCAGGCGGAATTCGTCCATCAGATGCCGGTCATGACACTACCCAACCTGACCGACGGCCATTACCGGGCTTTCGAAGCGGGTGCTGATTTTACATTTCCCGGTGCCCTGCTCGTCGGGCAGTTCGTCCGCAACTGGTTCGACATTGCCGATGGCAAATTCTATGTACTATTGACGGCACATCAGGGTATTTGCAGCCGCCGGGTCTACAATCAGGTAAAAATCAAAGGCTCATTGCTGCTCACCGCCGACCGGGCCGATATTCCCAATATCGAAGTTGGCCTGAAAGACGTGCTGGAGGTGTGGGAAGTCTGCGCCTTCGTCAGTCAGCAACTGCCACCACCCATGCCCAGCACGGACCGACTTCGCCAGCTCGTCGATGAACTACGTTTGGAAGTCGAGCGCTTCTAGCGCGACGCATCTGGGTTAGTAAACGACATACCGGGGAACCTTTACTTACGCAGTAACCGTTCTTGAGTCGTTGGTATCATTTGTGGGCATTAGCTAGTTGTGTACCCATTTATTTACATACACTTGTAAAAAAAATAGCGTTCACGCTTGCCCCGTTACCTCACTGACACGAGATTTGCGTAACTCTGTAGAAATAATAGAGTTTGATTAGGGACAGCAATCAGCTTATCGAGTTGACTGCAGAACTAGTCTTCCTTCCTCTTTTGAATGGGGTCCTGGTGTAGTTGCTTTTGCGGCTAACGTCAGGGCCCTTACCCGTTTCTAGCGGGGTAGTTCGTAGCTTTGCGGCACCTATGCGTTATTTTCTTGAACTGGCCTACCGGGGTACACACTACCACGGCTGGCAACGACAGCCCAACGGGGTCAGCGTGCAGGAAGTGCTGGAAAACGCCCTGAGCACGATACTGCGCGAACCCACGGCGCTGGTCGGCAGTGGCCGGACGGACACGGGTGTCCATGCGGGGCAGCAATTCGCGCACTTCGACACCGAACAGCCGTTACCGGACACGCTCGTCCGCTCATTGAACGGCATGACGCCACCCGACATCGCCGTTTATGACTGCTTTCCGGTTGCGCCCGACGATCATGCCCGCTTTACAGCAACATACCGGTACTACCAATACCAGCTTTGTCGGCGGAAAGACCCCTTCCGGGCCGATCTGGCGTACCAGTTCGTATCCCCGCTGCATGTCCCTCGTATGAACGAAGCCGCTGCCCTGCTGCTGACACATACCGATTTTGAAAGTTTTAGCAAAGTCAAGACTGACGTCAAGACGTTTAATTGCCGTATTGATGTTGCGTACTGGGAACAACACCCGAACGGCGATCTGACGTTTCATGTTCGAGCCGACCGTTTTCTGCGGGGCATGGTGCGGGCGCTCGTCGGTACCTTGCTGGCCGTGGGACAAGGTCGTTTGTCGGTCGATGACTTCGGCAGCATTATCAACGCCCGCGACCGGAAGCGGGCGGGCCGGTCCGCACCAGCGGAGGGCCTCTCGCTGGTGGGCGTAGGCTACCCCGACAGTGTCTTTGCCCAGCGAACCACCAGACCTAATCAGGCGTTCTGATGCTAACTAACATACGCTGAACCGTAGCCGTCGCTACGGTTCCCAAACTAGCCTTCTTTTGAAAATCGGAACAATTATTCTGGCAGCGGGCGATGCGTCGCGCATGGGCGGCAACATCAAGCAATTGCTTGTGTATAAAGGGCAAACGTTGGTTCGGCGCACCGTCGAAACGGCACTGGCGCAGCAAAGCGGTCCCGTTGTCGTGGTACTGGGTGCCAATCGCGATCAGATTGCAACTGAACTTAGCACACTGCCCGTCACGCTGGTTGATAACTCCGCCTGGCCAACCGGGCAAGCTTCGTCGCTCAAGACGGGGCTGGCCGCGCTTTACATAACCCACAAGGACATCGACGCTGTACTGGTGCTGCACATCGATCAGCCGATGGTGTCATTGGGTTTACTATTACACATGCGCGAGGTCTGGCAGGATGAGGGCAAAGGCATCGTGGCCTGCCGCTACGATACACAACTAAGCGTACCGGCCCTGTTCGATCGGAAATACATCGACGAACTGCTGCAGCAGAAAGACGACAAGGGCGTGAAATGGGTGATCGGGCGGCACCGCTACGATTGCACGGAAGTCCCATTTCAGGCGGGTGCCGTCGACCTCGACTCCCCACGCGACATAGAACTGTTCCGACAAGCGTATCTGGCCGCGTCATCAGGCGAGCTGCTTTCCGACGAATAAGGTCAAACAGCGTTGCCGGCCATCGGTACAGGACATAGGTTGACTCGGTACGCGATGAGGCTAGCTGTACAACACGTGTAATTCCCAGGTCTGTGTCTTCACCGTGGCGTGGTGAAGACACAGACCTGGGAATCTTGTGGTCGACCTCCTTACGCCTTGTCCGAACAGCAGAAATAAGCATCGAGAGATAATACTCAATAAGTAGACTAGTTAACCAGTCGCGCTTATACTTACGGGTGCCTGCTTGCGGTCGGCAGCACACGCATCAGCTATCTGTAAACTAGCAGCCTACTTCTACCAACGTTATTTTCGCTACTTGTAATGATTCGACGTCTCCGCCTTGGTCATGTTGACAACCTGATTGACGGCCAAAACAGCCTTTACAATGTAGTCGACAGCAAGTCTATAACCCAACACAGTCGTCTTTTTTGGGGCGGGATTATGGGACCGGCTTTGCGTACGCTGCTACTGGCCGCGCTGATCCTTTCAGCCGGAAAAGTATGTGCCCAACGAGCTGCCTTACCAACCCGTTGGACCAAGGAAGCCCTGACAGCCCCTGTTCCGCTCAATGAGTATCCACGGCCGCAACTGCGTCGGCAGCAGTGGGTATGCCTGAATGGCCTATGGAACTACCAGGGTGGCCCAACAATAGCCTCCGCCATGCAGCCGACGCAGGTGCTGCGCTTTCCGGCAACCACCGAGCGCATCCGCGTTCCCTACTGCCCGGAGTCAGTATTGTCCGGCGTTCAGCGTAAGCAGGAGATCAACATGTGGTACCAGCGCACCTTTACGTTGCCACAGGGCTGGCGTAGCAACCATGTTTTACTGCACTTTGAAGCCGTCGACTACCAGTCTACGGTGTTTATCAACGGGCAGAAAGTAGGTAGCCATGCCGGTGGCTACGATCCGTTTAGTTTCGACATTACGGCTGCGCTAACACCCGGCGCGAACAGCCTGGTCGTGGCCGCCTACGACGCCAACGATGGGCACACGCCATCAGGCAAAAACGGCCCGCGCGGTGATTACACGTTCACATCCGGCATCTGGCAGTCCGTCTGGCTTGAACCGGTCGGCGAGCAGCATATCAACAACATCCGGCTACTGCCCGATCTGGCAGGGAAGCGGCTCCGCGTAGACATCGATGCGACCACAGCTGCTCCGGTACAGGTAGCAATTTTTGCCGACAAGAAGCTAGTAGCCCGCGCGCAGGGACAGGCCGGAACGGCGTTCTACATCCCCATTGCTAACCCCAAAGCCTGGTCGCCGGATTCGCCATTCCTGTATGATCTGACCATCACGCTCCAATCCGCCGACGGTCGACTCGTCGACCAGGTCAGCAGCTACGTTGGAATGCGGGATGTCAGTCTGGGCAAGGTCGATGGCGTAGTCCGGCCGCTGCTGAATGGCAAATTTGTGATGCAACTCGGCCTGCTCGATCAGGGCTACTGGCCCGATGGTATCCTGACGGCGCCCACGGAAGCGGCATTAAAATCGGACGTGGAGTTTACCAAGAAGGCCGGCTATAACCTCATTCGCAAGCACATGAAAACCGAACCCCAGCGGTTTTACTACTGGGCCGACAAACTGGGGCTGCTGGTATGGCAGGATATGCCGGCACTCTGGTACCCCGATGAGGATACGCTGGTCAACCGGGATGCCTTCCGACGCGAACTCAAAACGCTGATTGATACGCACTACAACTCGCCTTCGATTATTGCCTGGGTACCGTTCAATGAAAACTGGGGCGCTTTCGACGTGCGCAGTATTACCAACTGGGTTAAACAATATGACCCCTCCCGACTGGTCAACGGCAACTCGGGTTTTAACAACAACCCCTCCTACCAGACTGCCTACGGCGATCCTAAAAACGGTGACTTTGTCGACACCCATATTTATGTAGGTCCTAAAAAAGCGTCCGAGCCCGACAGCCTGCGGGCCGCTTCACTGGGCGAATTCGGGGGTGTTGGTCTGTTCGTCAGGGGGCACATGTGGCCGGTCGAGAACAACGCTTATGCCTACGAGCCAACGCAGTCAGCCCTGACGGATCGCTACGTTTTCTTACTGGATCAGGT
>JAKONH010000226.1 GCA_022702045.1 Spirosomataceae bacterium | reverse complement strand
ACCTGGGGGCAGGATAAAGTGCTGGCCGACGTAGTCTGGATGATCCGGCAGCGGCAACCCGACGTCATCATCACCCGCTTCCCCCCCGACCCCCGCGCCGGTCATGGCCACCACAGTGCGTCGGGTTTTCTGGCCGAAGAAGCCTTCAAACAGGCGGGTGACCCAACCAAGTTTCCCGAACAGCTGGCCTTCGTAAAACCCTGGCAGGCGAAGCGCATTCTGTGGAACGTGTTTATTCCGAATGCGTTTCAAAGCAGCAAGCGCCCCGACGAAGCGGGTAACCTGATCGGTATCGAAACAGGCTTGTATAACCCGCTGCTGGGCCGGTCGTACGGGGAGATTGCTGCCGAAAGCCGGAGTCAACATAAGAGTCAGGGCTTTGGTGTATCGGCTTCGCGTAGCCCCCGCATGGACTATTTGCTGCTGAAAGGGGGCGACCCGGCCGAGAAAGACCCGTTCGATGGGGTCGACCTAACCTGGAAACGGGTGCCCAACAGCGGCCCCGTGCAGACGATGGTCACTCAGGTTATCAGCAGCTACCAACCCGCCCAGCCGGCCGCGTCTGTACCCGCGCTGGTCCGATTGTATCAGGCAATCAGCAAACTCGATACAACTAACCTGTACGTACGCAGCAAACGGCAGGATGTGCAAAACCTCATTCAACAGTGCCTGGGCCTGTGGCTTGAAACCAATCCGACTACCTACGCGGCCACACCCGGCGAGACGGTCACGCTGAACACGAACCTGATCAGCCGTTCCGACATACCGGGTGAAAAATCACCCGTCACGCTGGTGAGCATGCGGTACTCGACCGGTAAGGACAGCACACTGAATCTGGCGCTAAAACCCAATGATCAGGTAGTGCTGTCGACGCGGGTGATGATTCCGAAGTCAATGGCCATTTCCCAACCGTACTGGCTCGTCAAACCCATTGACAAAGGCTTGTTCCAAGTCGACAATCAGCAGTTAATTGGCTTACCCGAGAATCCACCGGCTCTCACGACGAGCTTCACGATGGATATTGCAGGGCAACGGTTTGTCTACACGCGACCCGTCGTATTCAAATCAGCCGACCCGGTCGACGGGGAAATCTATCGGCCATTTATCATCCAGCCAGCTGTCATGGCGAATCTCACGGAACGCGTTTTTACCTTCGCCGGTAACAGCCCAAAAACCGCCGAAGTTGTGCTGATTGCGGGTCGGGCCAACGTATCAGGTACGCTCAAGCTGACGGCTCCGGCAGGCTGGCGCATCGAACCCGCATCCCAGCCATTCTCGATCACGACCAAGGGTGACGAGCAACGCCTGTCGTTCCAGTTGACACCCCTCGCCGATGCGCAGAACGGGCAGTTACAGGCGGAGACGACTACCGGCGACGGTACGTTTACCTCTGGCCTGCGGGTGATCGCCTACAAACATATTCCGACGCAAACGTTGTTTCCACCCGCAACGGCAAAACTGGTCAAGCTCAACGTGACGGTAACGGCTAAAAACATCGGCTACGTTGTCGGGGCGGGCGATGAAGTACCGGCGGCTTTGCAACAGATGGGTTGCCGCGTGACGTTGCTCGGCGCTGCTGATCTCAGCCGCAACCTGTCGACGTACGACGCCATCGTCACCGGGGTCCGCGCCTACAATACCAACGATTGGCTGGCACGTTACCAGCCTAATCTGATGAATTATG
Organism: Spirosomataceae bacterium; assembly: GCA_022702045.1. Taxonomy (GTDB): domain Bacteria; phylum Bacteroidota; class Bacteroidia; order Cytophagales; family Spirosomataceae; genus Spirosoma. The sequence goes on along the minus strand of JAKONH010000226.1, from coordinate 4,909 downwards.
TGAAGAACGGCGGGACGCTGATTGTGCAGTATGTGACGCCCCCCAGTGGCTTCCTCCGCAGCGAACCTGCCTTGCCGCAACTTGGCCCCTACCCGTTCTCGATCAGCCGCGAACGGGTAACCGAGGAAGACGCCAAGATGACGTTTATCGATCCCAGCCATCCGCTGCTGAACAAGCCCAACAAAATCACGGACGCCGATTTCAACGGCTGGATTCAGGAGCGCGGTATCTACTTTGCGCAGGATTGGGACAAAGCCTATCAACCGATCTTCTCTGCCCACGATACGGGTGAAGCCGCCAAGGAAGGAAGCCTTATCTACGCGACGTACGGCAAAGGGTGTTTTATGTACACCGGTCTGGTTTTCTTCCGCGAACTACCCGCCGGTGTTCCGGGAGCCTACCGCCTATTTGCCAACATGATCTCAGCCGGGAAGTAGGCTAGCGTGCCACCGAGGATTCAATGATTCGCCCCTGCTTTTGCGCATCATACCGTATCACTTAGCATAGCGACAAATACGTTCCTGTAACTCTGTAACTAATTTATCGATAGTAACGCAACCGTAAGCAAGGAAACGAGGTCGTTAGAAAATCGACATACGGTATAGCAAATTGTCGAAAAATCGCACCGTCATTATGTTATTGGTTTCATGAGCAAACTGGCTTGTCAAGTCATTCTAGGAATCATCGTAATTGGGTTCGCTGTTCATCCAGTTTTTGGCCAGAAAAATTCGGAATCTGCTCAAACACAAGCCGAGCTGCGTCGACGGTACAAGTCGGTTGTCGGCTGGTTACGGACGAGCGCCATACCAATAAAAACGGTTGAAGCAGAACAGGGATTCGCGGATTTACAGCCGTTGAAGCAAGTGTTGGCAAACGTGCAGTTTGTGGGGCTAGGCGAAGAAACTCACGGCACGCGCGAGTTTTTTCAGATCAAACACCGGCTACTTGAGTTTTTGGTTCGGGAAATGGACTTCCGCGTCTTTGCTATCGAAGGTAGCTACGCTGCTCTGCAAAACATCAACGATTACGTAATGGGCAGGACCGATGATGGGGCGAAGGCGCTGGACAGTCAACGGTTTTGGACCTGGAACACAGAAGAAGTACGGGCAATGATGGATTGGGCCCGGCGCTACAATGCACACGTCGAACCGGATAAACGCGTCAGATTTGTGGGAGTAGATATTCAGTACAATCAGCCGGGCAAAGACAGAATCCTGGCTTATCTGAAACGGGTAGCTTCAGAGCAAGTGGCAGCAACGGAAGCTTTTTTCAGGACTGATCTAGACTTGCTGAATACTGTTCTCGGAAACGCTGATCGGCAGCGTAGCGCGAAAGACTCACTAAGAAACCTTCGCGTTCATTATGGAACGTTGCAGCGTTTCCTAGACGATAATAAGGCTAACCTAGTTGCAAAGTCAAGTCAAGCAGAGCACGAACAGATCCGCGATTATGTTCGCGTGATAATGCAATACATTGACGCACATAGTCTCCCTGATACAGCAGAGAGTGCAGCACGAGATAACTACATGGCCGAGAATTTTCAACGTTTCGTAGACCAAGAACCCACCGGAACGCGGTTTGTGCTTTGGGCGCACAACGTGCATGTCGCGACGGGGCGTACCAAGTCTTTCAAGCCACTCGGGGCTGGCCTTCGGCAGCTTTATGGGGGCAAATATTACGCGCTCGGTTTCAGCTTTAATCAGGGCTCGTTTCAGGCGCGGGAAGCCCGGCTCACCGATTCGTCAAAAGGAGTGCTAACATCGTTTACCGTACCGCCTGCTCTAGCCGGTTCAGTAGACTGGTATCTGACCCACACCCGCCAGAAGACATGCATTGTCGACTGGCGGGCAACTCAAAAAAATAACGACGTCATGGACTGGCTAAAAGCACCCTGTTTGATGCGTAGTGTAGGTGCCATTTATAGTGCTGGCTCAGACACGAGTTTCTTTTACCCTATCGTCCTCAGTCAGCACTTCGATGGCCTGTTGTTTATCGACAGTACTACACGGGCGCGACCGAATCCATCGGTTAAGCAGGTGGCCGATCGTATTGATTAAGCGAATGGCGCGTCGTAACTGACAGTTTCTTTATAGCATAGTAGGGCAACGATTTACCACACACGCTCTGCCTTCTCCGTGTCTCCGTGTTGAAAAGATCAATTCATCAGCTGACGCAGTTGCAGGTATTGCAGCAGCATGATCGTTTTTCCGTCCATGATGTCGCCGGTTCTGACGAGTGCCATTGCCTGCGTCAGCGGCATCTCCAGAATGTCGATTTCCTCATCGTCGACGCCACCGCCCAGTAGTCGTTGCGTATCAGCCGAGTATTCGGCTAAATAGAAAAACAGCTTTTCGGTCACCGAACCCGGACTCATATACGCTTCCATAATTTTCTCGACTGACCTGATGCAAAAACCGGTTTCCTCCTCCGTCTCCCGCCGGATTGCGTCATCAGGATGATCGTTATCGAGTAAGCCGGCACAGGCTTCGATGAGCATACCCGAGGGGTTCCCGTTGACATAGGTCGGCAGGCGAAACTGCCGGGTCAGGATCACCGCACCGGTTTGCGGATTGTGTAGCAAAATTGTCGCCCCATTGCCCCGATCATAGGCTTCCCGCTGTTGTGTTGTCCATTTGCCATCACGGCCTAAATAGTCATACGTGTATCGGCGCAGGACATACCAGTTGTCGGAGAGGAGCTTGTTTTCCTTAATGTTCACTCGATTACCAGTCGCCATGTTTAATTTTGTTTATTTTTGATTATTTTTGTTCAAATCAACAACATTACTATGAATTTCCAACAGCGGAAGCAGCTTATTTTGCAAACGGTCGACGAGCGGGGGGCCGTTGAGGTACCGGAACTGGCTGACTTGCTGCAGACGTCGGCCATGACTATCCGACGGGATCTGGTACAGTTGGCGGCTGCCGGGCTGATCTATCGGACTCATGGCGGGGCAATGCGGGTACGCGACATCATGGTGGTACCTTTCGCCAATAAGTCGGCGATGAACGTCGTACACAAGGAAGCTATTGCCCAGCGAGCTGCACAGGAGATTCAGGATGGTGACGTACTCTTTATGGATTGCGGCAGTACGGTAGCCCACCTGTGCCCATTCATTCGAAACAAACGCATTACGGTCATTACCAACTCGCTACCGGTTATCAGCGAACTGCTCAACTCGTCGGTAACGCTGAATCTGATTGGTGGTGAAGTCGACAAGGAACGACAGGCGGTTCATGGGACTATGGCTGGTGAGCACATTGCCCGTTACCATGCCGACCGCGCCTTTATCGGTATCGACGGTATATCGCTGGCGAATGGCCTGAGTGCAAATGGCGAGCAGGAAGCGCAGTTGACACTCGCACTAGCCCGGCAGGCCAGCCGGGTTTATCTGCTCTGTGACTCGTCTAAGCTGGAAACCGACAAGTACCTGTTCTTTGCCCCGCTGAGTCTAGTCGACGTATTGATTACAGATGCTCAGGTAAACGTTGATCTGGCCGATGCGTATCGGCAGGCAGGTGTTGATTTAATTTACTGATCGTCTTATCGAATACTGTTTACCCGAACAATCGGTTGGGGTGAACAAGCGTAGTATGAATGGCTAGTTCTTTAAAGATAGTAGCTGGAGTTATCTCACCTACTTAGGCACATGCGTTAATTCGTGACTGCTCCGCGCCACAGTGGCCGCGCTACCGTGGTACCCGATACGGATAGCCCTCCGCAGCTCGACCAGTATCGCTCAAAACTACATACTGTCGTCTCATAAAATCGGGCGTTGGGTGAAACGATAAAGGAAGCCGACATGCTAACTAGCCTGTCAGCAAATAAAGGTCGCCATGGCTAGGTCACCTACCACTCAGCCCAGGCGCGGGAGCAGTAAAGCAAAATAATCAAGCCTTGGCTAGATCCTACTCAACTGATCAAAGCTCGACTTTCTACCGATGACCACTACAACTAGTACGAGTAGGCCTCCGCCGTGGAAACCACGCTGGATTCAGAATATGATAAAACAAATCAAATAATTCGCTGTACTATATATGGATAAATACTCATTTTTTCCCTCCCCGAGCAAAAAGTGCACCGATTTGGCCGAAATGTGCACATACTGATGACAGCCATCTGCTCAACTTGCCGATGCATTCAGCAACCAAAATAACGCCTACCCGAGACGAAGTAACAATCCTACAGCGGCTCAACTAAGACGTTGATAGGGCAACCGCGACTACCAGTTTGCTAACGGTAATTGACAAGCCCTGATGACCATCGACAGCAACTCGTTACCTTCCTCTTGTTTACCTCGCCCAACTCAGGATCGCAACCAACAACCCTATGCATCAATTCCTGTTAACCGCGCTCACGATGCTGGTGGCTACCACCGCTTTTGCCCAGAACAGCGTCAGCATTACCCAAAACAGCGGAGGTAACAACTCGGCATCCGTCACCCAGTCGGGTGAGGGCAATAACGTCAGCATCAGCCAGACCAGTGGCGCGGCAACAGATGGCAGTAAGCCCGGCAACCGGGTGAGCCTGCGAGTTCCCAAAGGCACCGAAACGACGATTAGCCAGCACAACCGTAGCAACGGACCGTTTGGTCCTAACTCGGTCGAGATTTCGCAGGAGGGTCAGGCGACGGCAACCATTACCCAATCGTCAGAAACAGGTAAAAACAGTATCCGCACGCGTCCCGCCCTACCCAAAAGCCGCCCGGCCAACCGGCGGGACCAGCGCTAAACGCATTCTTTATTTTTTAAAACTAACCTATGAAAAAAGCACTCCTTACTGGCAATTGCTGTACCCCAGCAACGATCGGCTCTACGCGGTGCGTATCGACGGCACCGGGCTTCGGACGGTGGCGCTGGCCAGCAGCGGCCGCATCTGGGCGGGTTGCGACTGGAGCCCACAGGGCAAC
>JAKONH010000222.1 GCA_022702045.1 Spirosomataceae bacterium | reverse complement strand
GTGAATGCGCTCTCCGGCATTGATCGGGTTGATGAGAAATAAGGTTATAACACCCCACAGCCGTGTGCTACGGAGTTTACAGTAAACAGTACAAGTGGTGACAGAAGCCGGTGGAAACCGACCCAAGAAGAGCTGGACGCAAAACCGCCATGAAACTACACAAATTTTTACGCTTCGCAGCGGTTAATTAGGCGTTTCACACAAAAATAACAACGATTCTTTGGCAATCGTTCAGCTGCTTCCGGCGACTCAATAGTACATGGATCTAGTACGATTCGCCTGCGCCACCACCACCCATTTTTCCACCACCAAAACGGATGTTGGACTGGGCTGCCGGGGGCATAGCTTGGTTAATGTGAAGAGCCGCCGGCACGGTCGGAACAGAGCCATTCGTATCGTTGCTGTCGTCGTCGGGAGCATCCGTAAAGCCGTTGGCGGGGGTACGCAGGTGTCGGATACCCAACACGGCCAGCCCGATCAGTATAAATCCGCCTACTGTCATCGCGGCATTGGTCGGAATAAGGTGCCAGTAGCTATGCACCGTCGCCAAGGCACCGGTCAGTCCCGTCAAACCCAGAATCAGCAGCATACGGTCGCGTCGGGTCGTACCGAGCCACAGGTAAAGCAGAGGCAGGCTAAACGTCAGCACCCAGAACAGGCCCGGCAACGCCAGTGTCCCCGGCGCGCGCAGGGGTTGATCCTGTAGATTATCAAGTTGCCGTACCGAGTCGGCCAATACGCCGTTGAGTTCGCGTACGACGTAGTAGTTGCTACTGACGAGCAGCATCGACAGGCCAAGCCATTGACCAAGATGCAATCCGTCGAGGTAGTACGTTGTTTTTTCGAACCGTAGCAGCCAGGTCGACACAAAATATAGGGCTGCTGACGCCAGCATCAGCGTATATGGCAACAGGGTGCGACCAGCATCGGTGTGCAGTGTTGCGTTGTAAATCAGCGTATAAAGCGTTATCACCGCGAGCAAAGCAATGAGTGTGTCGCCATAATACCAGAAAACAAGCAGTAACAGCGGTAATGTTAGCAGACAGTGGGTGCTGAGCGATACACCTTCCGGAATAAACTGATTCAGTCCAAACGCCACAAAACCCGTTGCCATCACAACAAAGGCATTGTCGACCCCGTTGCGGTATAGCTTTCGTTTATTGATCAGCACGGCCCCTACAATACCCACGGCTACGCCAAATCCGGCATTGACCAGCCCGTACACCAGCCGGTCATTTTCAATCGCCGATGCAAACGGCAGAACCAGCAGGTACACCGCCAGAATAACGACGGTCGTAAACAGAAACAAACCGATCTCGAGAAAGCTGTTGGTTTGCAGAAAACCGACCGGATACGTTGCCTGAACCGTTGCCTGCTGCGCATCGGTCAGCAAGCCTTGTCGATGCCATCGGCCAGCCTGTTGCAAAACGTCCTGGTTGCGAATCCATGTCTGGTTGTATGCTTTACTCATAGGCCGTTGGCCGGCTCCGGCTTACTGGGAAAAAGATATTTCGTCACGGCCAGAAAGAAGGCGGCCACGTTAATGGTTGTCGTGGTGATGAGCGCAACCATCACCGTATCCGACAGTTCGAAGTTAAGTGCTTTCACGCCCCGGCACACGACCACGGCAAAAATGCCAAGCAGCCATAACGCAACCATCCAGAAAATGTAACGGGCAAACGTCCGGCGTTCATGCGTATCCTGCCGGTAACTTTCCAGCCGAGCCTGTTCCATTTCCTGCGTCAGGTTGGCAGCCGTTTTCGGATCAGGGTTGTCTAGTTGCTGATTAAAAACCCGCGCAGCCTGTTGTGTAAATCCTGACGGTATAGATTCTTCCATCGCGCTTACGCAGGCTGATTAGTTGGTAGCGTTAGCCTTTGGTAAAAAGGTGTCACTGAAATACCGTTTCATTAATTCGTTACTAATTGGCGCATTGCAGTTTGTTTTACAATCAGCGTTTTTAAATGCCTGATCCCAAGGTGAATCCTTCAGATGTGTCCAGTTCGATAGCTTGATCGGATCGATGTTTTTGGTGATGTTCCAGACCGCACTTAGCAGATCAAGCGTCATTTTGTCGGGTTCGATATCGCCCGATGGCTGGGGTTTGGTAATCGGCCGACTGCCCCACTCTTTAAATTTGTGGTAGACGGATTCAACGACGGGACCATATTGCCAGGCTTCCACATTCTCCCGGATAAGTGGTTTCCCCGTCAGCGCCAGATTCATTCCGTTGGCAAAGTACAGCACTTTCTGGAGCTTCATCGGCGACAGTGGCGCGTCGTTGAGAATACCCAGGTTGACGAAGTAATTCGCTATATAAATCGCGTCAAACATAATTCTTCTGACTAGTAACGTAGTCGCTGTATGGTCAAGTAACGCTTATCGGATCGGTTTTGTGCGCAGCTTGTTAGCAAGCTGATTGAACCGACAAATTACCGCTTTCCCATAACAATTAAAACTCCGCTTCGTACGTAGACCCAAACGGTTCTCAAAACTGTTTAGGTCTGTTTGTCAACTCATTGACAAACAAAAAACCCCATTTTATTACACTGTCTGCCGACTACTGGTCAGTTGGCGAATCAGGTAGGCGATCAATGCGATTCCCGTCAGGATGAAGTACCAGTAATACCAGCCATCACCCCAGTCGGTTGGGTGGAAATAGGTAAAAAATAGGAACGTTAGCCCGATGTAGCCATAAACGGTAGCCATCAGCAGAAACAGAAAAGAGCCAGCCACCCGATCATCCTTAGTGTGTCGTTCGTGGCGGGCGTACAGGTCGAATCCTACACAGGCAACAAGCAGGGCCAAGGCATAAAGTAGCCGTTGCTCCCGGAAATTGAACAGTCCACCCAGCAACGCGATCAGCAATAAATTGCCGGCGGTAGTCAGGTATGTATATGTGAAATGCTGTTTGATCGACCGTCGTTCAAGCGCCAGCGCCACCCCGATCAGCAACAGCGACAAACCAATCGCCGATAACACGGTCGGTTGTGCGAAGAAGTTGGTTTTCAGATACAGGTTCAGCGGCCGGACCGTCACCCCTACCCACGAAATCAACGCCACCAGCGCGATTGCTAAAACGCCCCGGTGATCGAAACGGTACGCCAGGGGCAGAAACAGCAGGGCGGGCAACAGTGTCGCCAGCCCGTAGCGATTGCCAAACAAGGTGTATTGGTACTGCGCATAGCCTTCCAGCGTCAGAAACAGTAGACAAAATAGCAGTAATGCGTAGTCGGTAAAGGCGGCCCGATCCGCAACAATGGTCGTCGACCAGACCGGTCGGTTCAGCCAGGCGTAGACCAGGCAGGCTATACATCCGGCAGCCATTGCCAGCAGCAGTGACCCGTGACCAATCTGATCGAAATTATCGTAGATCAGGTAACCCAGTCCTGCGCTCAGGACGGTGATACCCACATAGAGCATCGACCGCAGTTCCCAGTGAATTGACACCGGTTTTTTCTGCTCATACTCAGCGAGTAGCGATTGCTGTTCGGGTGGTAGAATACCCTGCCTACCCAGCTCACTCAATACATCTTCTGGGGACATATCAGGCTTTTTTTTTGTTGTTAATACAGCTCCAATAGCTCACGATCGGGGTGTATCTTATTCATTTTACTTAACGCCGGTTGAGGTGAGCATCCGAACTGCTGACTGCATGGTTGGACGCCAGAAAGTTATCCTGACCCCTCGTTATTACCTCGACAACTTCCGCTACGTGCTGGACTTTGTCAAGCGGCTATACGGTGCGTTACTTAACAATGCCGAGTGGACGTTTATTCATCAATTTGAGGCACTGGAACTCGACGCACAGAGCCTGTATGTGCGGCTCAGCAATCGTAAAGGACTCTTTTTCCGGCTCAATAAACTAAACTACGCCGAAATAATTGACTTGCCGGGGGCAGCCGAAGCCTTGCAAACGGCGGGGTTTATCGACCGGCTGTCGATGCACCACGAGGCAATGGGTGAGGCCGCACTTAGCGTATTTACAAAACCCGAACTACTGGAACTCCTGCCGTTTGAGCCGGAGGAGCTGCGTCAGCTGGGTAAGGAGAAAAAGGAAGCGGTGGTTCAGTACGCCTTGCAGGAGCTTAATTTCGGCGAGATCGTCACAGCGCTGTCGACCCGTGAGTCGGTGGTGAAACTCAACTTTGACGCCGAAGACATGATGCTTAAATACCTGTTCTTCGGTAACCGGGGCGGCAACATGACCGAGTTTGTGATCCGTGATCTGGGTATGATCAATTTCGAGCAGTACGATGAAAGTCAGATGACGGCTCGTTTCCGTACGCGTAAGGAGGTGGAAGACAAGCTGCTGATTTCGCTGACGAGCGAATCTTTTTACGAACAGAAGGAAGCCGAACGCCCCGCCGAAGACATTTATAACTGGTTTCTGAACTGGAACGAAACCCGCCCCGAACTCAGTGACATTGCCGTTCCGGGCTACCAGAAGCTGGTGTGCCGCGTTGGGGCGCACCTCGAACGGCAAAAGCTCCCCGATCAGGCGTTGGCCGTTTACGAGCTATCCGACCGGGTACCCGCCCGCGAACGCCGGGTTC
>JAKONH010000192.1 GCA_022702045.1 Spirosomataceae bacterium | reverse complement strand
TTTTAGCGCCAGCGCCGTAAACTTGTTGGCGCGGGTGTTACTGCCGTCGTTGCCCAGCACATCCATCACGGCATCGAGTTCACTGCCAATGAAATCGTACACCTCCGATTCTTTGGCCCTGGGTTGTTGCAGGGGCGTTGGGTCGCCACTGAAATCGTAGACGAGTTGTTTCGTCACCAGCGGTACCCCACCCATGCGCTTGACAAGCTCAAAGTATTGGTAGGCGCGCAGAAACCGGAACTCCGCATTGAATTGCGTTTTCTGGGCCGCCGTCAGTGCCGTACTCGTCTGAATGTTATCGAGGGCCAGGTTTATGTCTCGAATCAGGCTATAATCCCACAGACGCCACCGGTCGAACCCATACGAGATGATGTTATTCCGCCCGTCGCCCGACCCCGACCAGGAAGCCTCATCGTAGTCGGCAAAGCCCCCGTTGTTGTTATCGATCTGCGTATGGACCGGCAGGCGGCTGTAGTAGTTAGCGAGCAGGCTGGTAATCAGGTTCGGGTCGTTCCAGACCTGACTGTCGACGATGATATTGACCGGCTGCCGGTCGAGCCAGTCCTGCTTGCAGGACGAGGCTGACCATATTGCGGCACCGATCAGAAAACTTGTCAGAATACGTTTCATGAAGATTCAGGATTAGAAGCTCAGATTGAAGCCTGCGCTGTACAGCCGTTGTGTGGGGTAGACAAGGCCGTTACCCGATGCGATTTCCGGGTCGATTTCGTACTGGTTGACGTTATCGAACGACAGCAGGTTGGTACCCGACACATAGACACGCAGAGACGTCATTTTCAGTCGGTCCATGATGGGCTTGGGAATCGTATAGCCCAGTTCGAGGTTGCGCAGGCGTAGATACGTCACGTTGGTCACCCAGAAATCGTTGCGCCAGTTATTGGCGTGGCTCCCGTAGTCTTTCCGAACGGCGGGGTACGCACCGGCCACCCACGGACTATCAGGGTTGTAGGGATCCGACCGGTGCCAGCGATCGTCAAGCATATAAGCGGGTGACGTACCGTTGTTTTGGAACGGAAACTTAAGCTCCCAGTTCCGTTCCAGGCTCTGCATCGTTCCCCCCGCCAGCCCAATGAAAAGCGTGAAGTTCTGCCAGCCCAGATTGGCATTTAGCCCGAAGTTCATGAATGGGGGCCAGCCCTGTGCATAGCCGATCGGCCGCTCATCGAGGTAGTTGATGATACCATCGCCGTTAACGTCTTGATAGATAAAATCGCCTGGCAGCATGGTCCGGTTACCCTGCCCGTCGTTGTTGACCGGGTGACCGGCAATCTCCTGTGCACTCTGGAACCGGCCGACCACGTGGTACCCCCAGGTCGTGCCGCCCCAGCGATTCATCGCCGAATTGCGGTATTCATCCCATGAGCTACCGAAACGGGGCTTGTACTGCTCACCCGACATGTAACGCGCATAGGTCGCGTTGACGCCAACGGTATAAGTCAGTTTACCCTGTTTGCCTGAATAGTTGATGGCCCCTTCCATCCCCTTGTTATACTCCGTGTTCAGATTCTCAGGGGGTAATGAATAGCCTACTTCACTCGGTATCAGCACGTCGTATCGGGCAGCCGGCAAGCCGGTCCGTTTACGCTCGAAAATATCGAACGTACCTGACAGGCGGCTATTGAACAGCGAGAAATCGAAGCCCAGATTAGTCGACACGTTGTTGATCCACGACAGGTTGGTAATGGGAATCCCCCGTGGCTGAATGCCCGTAATCAGTGTACCGTTGAAAAGCGAACTACCCGATCCCCAGTTGTAGCCCGTTAGGTAGCTGAATGGCGAAACGATAAAGCCCGGGGCCAGTGCGTTGTTATTCGTATTATCGCTACCCGTTTTTCCCCACGACGCCCGCAGCTTGAAATCGCTGACGACACTGCCGATGGCGTTTTTAATAACGGGTTCTTCCAACAACCGCCAGCCTACTGACACACCGGGGAAGAAGCCATACCGCCGGCCTGGTGCAAACACAAACGACCCATCGTACCGCCCCAGCACTTCGAGCAGGTACTTCTGCTTGTAATTATAATTGACCCGACCGATATACCCCGCCCGCGCTACTTCGCCGTATTCATCGGCCAGATAATCCTGGTTGGCGAAATACTGAATAGGAATGTAGTTGTTGGGCGGTACGGTATGCACGACCAGATAGCGATTGCTCCAGTCTGAGCGCTCATACGCAGCGACAGCCGCTAGTCCATGATCGCCGAGTTGCTTGTTGTAGGTGAGCTGAAACTGCCCGAACTGATCAATTAGGGTGCGCCGACGCTGTTCACGCCAGGGGTTCTGGTTGCCCCCACCCGGCACAACGTTATACGTATCGTTCGTTGGATTATAACTGTACGTATTATACGTATACTCGAAGCCATCGAAGGTCAACGCCGTATGGTTATACGAGAACGTCGCTTTAGCAATCAGCCCGAAGCCAAAATCGTACTGCGCGTACAGGTTCGCTTTAGCCGCCCGCCAGACCTCGTCATTGTAGCCGGTAATTGATTTTTTGTACGTCGCCGGGTTGACGTTGATGTTGTGCGTCTGGGCGATGTAGTTCGGATTATCGTTGGCGTAAGGCCGTTCGGTGGGCCACATCGAGAAGACACTCAGCAGCGGATTAAAGTAATCGTCAAGACCCGGCACACCTGTTTGCTTTCGCGTTTCAACCCGCCCGCTGATTTGCGTACCAATGCGCAGTCCTTTTGTCAGACCAGCTTCCATATTCGCCTGCAGGTTGGTTCGTTTAAAGCTGAAGTCTTCAATCAGCGCTTTCTGATCGAGGTGGTTGACCGCTACATAGTAGTTGGAGTTGTTCCCCCCACCCGTCACGCTGGCGTTGATCGATGCCTGTGGCACGTTCGAGCGCAGCACCATCTTGTAGTAGTCGTAACTCTGGTAGCCCTTCTCTGTACCCGCCTGCCATTTGGCCAGCTCTTCGGGCGTAATGCTTGGCCGAATCCCCAGATTCTGATCAGATTCGACTAGTCCCCGTACGTGCTGATAAGCATTGGCCGGATATGGGTAGCGGGAGAAATCCTGTAACCCATAATAGCCATTCAGATTGATAGCCGTTTTCTGGTTAGCCCGGCCTTTTCGAGTCGTTACCAGAACAACCCCGCTAGCCGCCCGCAAACCATATATGGCCGCCGACGCATCTTTCAGAATCGATATGTTTTCGATATCACTCTGGCCCAGGTTGTTGAACTGCCCCGCATCAGCCGGAATACCGTCGATGACATAGAGCGGCTCACCCATGTTGCGAACCTCGATATTGACGGCTCCACCCGGTCTTGAATCGACGGCTCGCGACGTAATCCCCTGCACCTTACCGACCAGCGCTGCCGATGACGTAACGGACGGCGTTTTTAGCAGATCGTCGGATTGCACCGTGCTGACTGAACCCGTCACCGTACCCCGCGATTGCGTACCGTAGCCAACAACAACGACTTCATCGAGCGACTGATCTTCAGCGGTCAGTATAACCGTCAGTTGGTTCTGTGTGCCAACCGTTACCTCCTGCGATTTGTAACCGATGTAGCTGAATACCAGCACCGTATTATTATCGGGCACCTTAACGGCGAATCGACCTTGTGCGTCGGTTGCCGACCCCTGGGTGGTACCTTTGATTACGACGTTCACCCCCGGCAGGCCAACGCCTTTATCGTCTTTAACCAGACCGGTTATCGTAATGTCAGCCTGGTGAATGCCTCTGTTAGCAGCAGGAACTGAGTTGGCCCGGGCGGGGGCGATCGGGACTATAAGCGCGACGGGCGTCGCCAGTCCCAGCATAAGTGGTATACACAGCCGACCAATAGGCCGGTACCACCGCGTAAGCGGTACTGTTTTTTTCATACCTTTAACCGTTTTTGTCTTGATAGATAGGGGCAAAAGCATTCCTGACACCCCTCAGCGGGGTGCTATACAGATCGGGAAGTAGTCGGGTCAGCAGTGGTACCAGCACTGCTGACCTTTTTTATTGGCGGTCCGTACCGTTACTATACGCCAGATGTTCCGGAGCGCATTATCCTGTTAGCATATATTCGTCCGTTTTACTTTCTTTTATCCTATTAATCAAATCTAAAATACATTATCGTTAAAAACGAATTAAAGATAATGTAAAGTCAATACTTGTAAATAATCACTTATTCTATAAGCTTATTTAGCTTTTCGAGACGGTATTGACACGTAAACTGACTATATTTTCATTAGTTAGCTCTTTATCTGTCAGCATAACCGCATTAAAAACTCACTGAACGCATTCTGGCAGAAAATCAGCCCCATGAACAGGAATTTCACTCGATTTACACTAGCGTTAAGGCCGATCCACGTTTCTTTGTAGTTATCACTACCACAGGGGCTGTTCGTACGGAACGGTCGACAGCCGTAGTTTCTAGCCAGGCATCACACGTTGAATCTTTCTTTATTCTTAGCTCGCCGGGTGCGTCATGCTCCGCAGGGCAGTTTTTCCGCTACCGTTACTAGGATCGGCGTTGGCAGCATCGCACTGGGGCTGGCCGTCATGATCATTGCCTTTTCAGTCCTGTATGGCTATCAGCGGTCTATTCAGCAGAAAATATTCCTGTTTGGTGCGCATCTGCAAGTAAGCAAATTCACGAACAATCGTTCCCTTGACGATACGTCGTTACCCCTTAACACGCCCTTGTTCAAAGCAGGAACTAGCATTCCGGGGGTGGTCCATATGCAGGCGGTGGCGACTAAACCGGGCATTCTGAAAACGCCCGATGAACTGGCGGGCGTGGTGTTGAAAGGCGTCGGGCGTGATTATAACTGGAACCTGCTGCGCGAGTCGCTGGTTGCCGGAACGGTTCCCAAAGTTGGGGCCGATACGGGTAACGGCTCGACACAGTTGCTGATTAGTCAGTACATGGCTAATCAGCTAAAGGCGAAAGTGGGTCAATCGTTACCGCTGTATTTTCTGGGCAACCCACCCCGCGCCCGTAAGATGACCGTCGTCGGCATTTACGAGACAGGCCTGGAAGAAGTCGACAAGACGGTGGCGCTGGGCGATATCCGGCTGATTCAGCGCCTGAACAGGTGGGGACCCGACACGGTGGGCAGCTACGAGATTTTCGTCCGCGATTTTAATAAACTCGACCAAACCCGCGAGGCCGTGTTCGACCGACTTTCGCCGGACATGCGGCTGGTATCGGTTAAAGAGCAGTACCGTCCCCTCTTCGACTGGATGTTGCTGCTCGACCGCAACATGGTTATTTTGCTGGGCCTGATCGCCTTCGTCGCGTCGTTCAACATGGTCTCGGTACTGCTGGTACTGATGATGGAACGAACCCCCATGATCGGGCTATTAAAGACGCTGGGTGGCACAAACCCGCTCATCCGGCGGGTATTTCTCAACGTCGGTCTGAACATGGTAGTCTGGGGCCTGGCGCTCGGCAACATCGTGGGCATCGGGCTGAGTCTTATTCAGGACAAGTTCCGGTTGATTCCCCTCGACCCCAAGAACTACTTTATCAAATACGTTCCCATCGCTATCGACTGGCCGACGGTTCTGATCCTCAATGCCGCTACTGTCCTGCTGATTGCGTTGGTGCTCTGGATTCCGACGATCATTATCAACCGTATTCAACCAATACAGGCACTGGCCTTCAAGAAGTAACGGTGTATCGCACCTAGTTTGGCAGGCTGGCACTGAGACCTGGTACGCCGTCACGACCTGCGGGATCGTTCCGCCTATATTCCATTCGGCTTTCTTTCTATCTTTGGTACAATTTCCAGATACGATAGAATTATGATTACCCAACCTCGCCCGTATAATATAGGTAAAGACCCTGGCACCAGACAAAATAAGATTCGTATCGTCACAGCGGCTTCGCTGTTCGACGGACACGATGCGGCCATCAACCTGATGCGTCGACTGATGCAGGCATCGGGAGCGGAAGTGATTCACCTGGGCCATAACCGGTCGGTAGCGGATATTGTCGACTGTGCTATCCAGGAAGATGTACAGGGCATTGCCATAACCAGTTATCAGGGCGGGCATCTGGAGTTTTTCAAGTACATGTACGATCTGCTCAGCGAACGCGGAGCGGGTCATATCAAGATTTTTGGTGGTGGGGGCGGCACAATTCTCCCCAGCGAGATTGAGGAGTTACACCGCTACGGCATCACCCGCATTTATTCGCCCGACGACGGTCGGGCAATGGGTCTGCAGGGCATGATCGACAATCTGTTGGACCAGTGTGATTTCGGCTTACCACCTTACGGTGCGTCTCTCCAGCGGATGGCTTCTGCTGACCCACAGGAGACGCAACGGGTTGCCGCACCGGCGGACCGGTCTCTACATAGCTTAATCGCCCGGCAAATCACTATTGCTGAAAACGATGGACATACTGCCAAAACTCATAAGCTGCAAACTAAAAACGGCCCTGTGCTGGGTATCACCGGTACGGGTGGCGCGGGTAAATCGTCGCTGATCGATGAGTTGGTGCTGCGCTACTTACGAACGTTTCCTGACAAGACGCTGGCAATTATTTCCGTGGACCCGTCAAAGCGGAAAACGGGCGGGGCCCTTCTCGGCGATCGTATCCGCATGAACGCCATTAACTCGCCCAGGGTATACATGCGGTCGCTGGCAACGCGGCAGTCGAATCTGGCGCTAAGTCGGTCCATACAGGACGCTATCGACATCTGTCTGTCGGCTACCTTCGACCTGATTATTGTAGAAACCTCGGGCATCGGGCAGTCGGATACGGAGATCACCGAACATGCCGACAAGACGCTGTATGTGATGACCGCCGAATACGGCGCAGCTACGCAACTCGAAAAAATCGACATGCTCGACTTTGCCGATGTCATTGCCATCAATAAATTCGACAAACGCGGCTCAACCGATGCCCTGCGCGACGTGCGCAAGCAGTACCGGCGCAACCACCACGACTGGGATACCCCCGACGACGAACTTCCCATCATCGGAACGATGGCCGCTCAGTTCAACGACGCAGGTATGAACGCCCTGTTCGCCAGGCTAATGACGGTTCTCGGCTTTTCGGTTTACGGTGAAGAAACCACTGCTCAGCCATTCTCCGAAAACCGGATACCGACTACCGCAAAACCCATTATTCCCCCCGACCGGGTACGGTACCTGGCGGAGATTGTCGAAGAAAGCCGGCGGTACGACCGGTTTGTGGCTGAGCAGACAACGCTAGCCCGGCAGTTATATCAGCTCGATGGAACGCTGGCCATGGTAGCGGAGGATTTGCCCTCGCTTCCTTCCCCTCCGGCCGCTGCCGTGAGAGAAACCCTGGAACGGCTCCGCGCGCAGCTCGACGCCCGGCTGCATCCCGACTGCCGGGCCTTGCTGGCGCAGTGGCCCGTCATGCAAGCACGCTACGCGGCTGATTTTTACGAATTTACCGTTCGCAACAAAACCATCCGGCAACCGCTGTACACCGAGACCCTATCACATTTGCGCGTCCCGAAAGTAAGCCTGCCCAAATACCACGACCTGGGCGACGTGCTGTGCTGGCTGCTGACCGAAAACGTGCCGGGTGAATTTCCGTACACGGCGGGTGTGTTTCCGCTCAAGCGGGAAGGCGAAGATCCGACGCGGATGTTTGCGGGCGAAGGTGGTCCCGAACGCACTAACCGCCGGTTCCACTACGTCTCGAAGGGACAACCCGCCAAACGACTGTCGACTGCTTTCGACTCGGTGACGCTATACGGCGAAGACCCTGCCCTGCGCCCCGACATTTTTGGTAAGATCGGGAATTCCGGCGTCAGCGTTTGTACGCTCGACGATGCCAAAAAACTCTACTCCGGCTTCGATCTGTGCGATCCGGCTACATCGGTATCCATGACCATCAACGGCCCGGCCCCCATCCTATTAGCCTTCTTCCTCAACACCGCCATCGATCAGCAGTGCGAAAAATGGGTACGGGAGAATGCCCTCACGGCAGTGGCCGGCCGCTGCCGTGAGGGTAGCCCCACCTACAACGGCCCGCTACCTGACGGTAACGACGGACTTGGTCTAGACCTGCTCGGCACGACGGGCGACCGGGTCGTACCGCGCGAGGTCTATGAGCAAATCAAAACGGATACGCTACAACGGGTGCGCGGAACGGTACAGGCCGACATTTTGAAGGAAGATCAGGCGCA
>JAKONH010000187.1 GCA_022702045.1 Spirosomataceae bacterium | reverse complement strand
AGGGAACCTGGTAGCGTTTTGCCAGTTCTTCCACGGACAACGCATCGCCTTCGGACTCCTGCTCACGAAGGCTGAAGTTCACGTGGGCGATAGCGAAGGATAAACCAGCCTGCTGAAACAACGCAGCCATCACGGTCGAATCTAGTCCGCCACTAACGGCCAGAAGCGTCTTTGTGGTACTGTCAGCCAGTTTGTTATCGTTAATAAATCCTAAAAAATCCCGCTCCAACATCCGGTTTCAGGCCGAAGCCGTAGTTTTGTACCATGGTACGTTACGCATTTCGCATTATCTTATCGCTCTTCCCGCTCCTCGTGGCACTGACGGCTCAAGCTCAGTCAGGTCGTCCGCCCGTGCGATCAACCGGCGATCAGATCGAACTGCGCCATGCCGATAGCCTGGTCGGTATCAATGTACCGGGTCAGACGGTACGACGTGTGTACAACAATGTGTTGTTTCGCCAGAAAGGCATGCTAATGTACTGCGATCTGGCCGTTCAGAACGCGACGACGAACGTAATCGAGGCTTATGGCAACGTACGACTGGTGCAAGGCGATACAGTTAGCGTACGGGGCGACACGCTATTTTATTACGGTAACGTGCGGCAGGCAAACGTTAGTGGGCATGTGGTGTTGCGCGACCGAAAAATGACGCTGACAACCGCCAAACTTGACTACGATCTGATTTCTGGTATCGCGCATTACCCGACACCGGGCCGTATCGTCGACAAGGAAAACGTGCTGACCACTCGGGAAGGCTTTTACGATACGCGCACAAAGCTCTTCACGTTCCGGCAGGACGTCAAGCTGGTGAACCCCAAAGGGACGCTGACCGCTGACTCGTTATTGTACAATTCCACCACCCGGATTGCAACGTTTCAAGGGCCAACGCGTATCGTTAATAAGGATGGGGTGCTGACGGCTGTGGCAGGACAGTACAATACGGTTACTGGTATCTCCAACTTTCAGCGTCGGGCGACTGTCGAGACACCAAAATACCGCCTGACGGGCGATACGCTTTACTACGACAATCTGGCAGATTTGGGTATTGCCGACGGGCATGTAATCATGGTAGCGAAAGATAAAAAGGCGGTCATCACGGGCGATCATGTACGCTACAACGGTAAAGCCGGGGTATCGCGGGTGACGGGGCACCCCGTAGCGAAGAGCGTTGTCAGCAATGACACGCTATACATGCGGGCCGATACGCTGTTTTCCTTCGATAACAAGGTGACTAACGCCCGGCGGTTGCTAGGCCAAAAGAACGTTTTCGTCTATAAAACTGACCTGCAGAGCAAGTGTGACTCGCTGATCTACGATACCATCGACTCAACGCTGTATTTCTTTAAAAAACCGATTATCTGGAGTCAGAACCGGTATCAGATGGAAGCGGATTCGATGCGGGCGCTGATGAAAAACGATAAGATCAATACCATGTTTCTGCGGGGGCATGCCTTCTCGATTTCGCTCGATACGCTAAACAATTTCAATCAGGTAAAAGGGCGTACGATCACCGCGCTGTTTGCCACGAAGCTGACGCCGGTGACGACCAAGCCAGCGAATTCAGTAACCACCCGACGCACCGGTAAGTCGGCACCACCCACACGGACAACGCCGTCACGGTCCTTAACGATTGGCCAGCAGGAGCATACCGAGTTGGAGCGAGTATTAGTCGACGGGAACGGGCAAAGTATTTACTTCGCGCTGGATGACAAGAACAAACTTATTGGCATGAATCATGTGGAATGTAGTCGCATGAACCTGGAGTTTGCGGACAATAAGGTGAAGCGAATCCGGTTCTACGGCCGCCCCGACGCGCAGTTTGTTCCACCGCAGGAGTTCAGTTCAGATACGCAGGAACTGGATGGTTTCCGCTGGCGCGAGGAAGAAAAACCGACCAAGAATCAAGTGCTTTGGCTGGAAACGCCACCGCAGGAAAAGCCGGCAACCCGCAAGCTTATTAAAAAGAAACCGGCAATTAAACCTTTAGCTAAAAAAACGGTTCCAAGGAGTATAAATTAAGCCTTTTAACAATATTTAAATTAGACACACGTTGACTTTCTCTTTTGTGCCTGATAGGTTTGCGGTTAGTACGTGTGTATCTGAAACGACTGTTCATGAAACAAATTATACTTTTTGGTTTACTCGCCGGCTTACTGTCGGTCAACTCCCCGCTCCGGGCGCAGCTTGCCCCGCGCGACTCCGATGCCCGAAAGGGTAGTCGGTTGGAGTTGGGCCGCACGGGTAGCGTGCGCAAGCCGACCGCAACTGGCCTTTCCAGTCAGCGGTTTTCACTGATGAAAAAACCCGTTACCCCGTCGCTCGACCGGGCCATTGCGGTTAGCAAAAATGCCCCGATCAACGAATACTACCGATCCTTACTGGTAGGCCGGACGGGCGCAAAAGCCACGTCCCGCTCCTCGACTGGTTCAGAATCTCCGAATGCTGCCGAAGCCAAGATAGCTGCCGAAGCTGAAGGTCGCGACGACAACCTGATGTTTGCAAACGAACATATTGCCGTGTCGAACATCTATCCGAACCCGGCAAATGATTACGCAGAGATTTCGTATCAGTATACAGGCTCGGCCAATGAAGCCAAACTGGTATTGATAAACGTGTTGGGTTCTCCCATTGGTGAGTATGAACTGGCGAAGAATGACCGCAAATTGCGCATCGCGACGAGTGATATGATGACCGGCTATTATTTCTACCAGCTTTCGGTCGATGGAAAGAAAGTGGCCACCAAAAAGCTGTTGGTGCGCCATCAGTGAGCCTTTCGGTAATTCTTAAAAAATCATAATGGAACGGTTAGTAGCCCCTCCGGGCCGCACTATACGGGCTGCACCAACGTTTTACGGGTGTAGCCCGTATTTTTTCGTAACTTTGCTCGCATGCAACACCTTCGTTTTGCCCGGCTGTTGGCCATCGTCTGTTGTTTTGGCTTACTCGTTTCCTGTAGCTCATTTAATAAGCTTCAGAAAACCGGCACCGACGACCAGAAATATAAAGCCGCCCTTCAGTATTATGAGAAGAAGGACTGGTACCATGCTGGCCTTCTGTTTGAAGAACTGATTCCGGTACTGAAAGGCAGTACCGAATCGGAAATGGCGCAGTTTTACTATGCCTACACCCAATTCAGACAGCAGCAGTATCTGTTGAGCTCTACACTGTTCAAAAAGTTTTACGAAACGTTTGCCCGGAGTGAGCACGCGCAGGAAGCGATGTACATGTACGCGTATTCGCTGTATAAAGATGCGCCGGACTATAACCTTGATCAGTCGAATACGTTGACGGCCACCTCAGCCTTACAGGATTTTATCAATAACTATCCTGACAGCCAATACCGCGACGACGCGACGAAGATGATCCTGGACCTGCGGCAGAAACTAGAACGTAAGGCCTATGAAAAAGCCAAGCTGTACTATAGAACCAGCGGCTTCAACATCGCTTCGTACAAATCATCGGTTATTTCGATCAACAATTTTCAGCGCGACTTTCCCGATTCGCAGTACAACGAAGAGCTGGCATTTCTGAAAGTCGACGCCGAGTATAGCTTGGCGAAAAACAGTCTCGAAACGAAGCAGAAGGAACGTTATCAGGAGACAATGAATTACTATCAGGGATTTGTCGACAGATATCCAGGTAGTCGGTACCTGAAGCAGGCAGAAAAGATGTTTGAGTCAAGCCAGAAAGAAATTGATCGGCTGAACAAACTGGAAGAAGAGCGGGCCAAAGAGAAGCAGTTGCTCAAACAAGCTCCTGCCGACCGCCCCGGTAAAGTAACGGCCGCCCGGCAGTAAGCCCAGGCCGGCAACAACTACGCATTGATAATCAGCGACTATGGCAACCAACCAATCGATCATTACGCGCGACAACGACAAGATCGCGAAGGAAACAGGCAACCTCTACGAATCGGTTTCAATCATCTCGAAACGGGCTCGTCAGATTGCCGTAAAAAATAAAGAAGAACTGAGCAGCAAGCTGTCGGAGTTCGTATCAGCCGTCGACAACCTCGAAGAAGTGTTCGAAAACCGCGAGCAGATTGAAATCTCGAAATTTTACGAGCGGATGCCGAAGCCAACCTCAACGGCTACCGACGAGTTTCTGGAAGGTAAAGTATACTGGCGTTATAACGACGAAGAGACACAACAGTAGTCTGTTTCCTTCGTTACAGCAACCGCGCGGCATCTTTGTCGGGCGGTTGTTCTTTTTTAGACGAAAGACGTTAGAGAAAAGATAAAAGCGGGGAGGTAAAACGATCGGTAGTTTGTTTATTTATCTCCGCCGTTCTGGCGATAACCTTCTTTCGTCTTCCGTCTTGCCGCTCACTTCTTTCTTCTTCCCACCCATGTTAGCTGGAAAACGAATTTTACTTGGCGTTACGGGGAGTATCTCGGCCTATAAATCAGCCCTCCTGATTCGGCTACTGGTCAAGGCTGGCGCTGACGTACAGGTTGTCATGACCGAGTCTGCGCAAACGTTTATTACGCCACTTACCTTGGCAACACTCTCGAAACGCCCCGTCATGACGCAGTTTGTCGCCAACGCACAAACCGGTGAATGGACAAACCATGTCAATCTGGGTCTGTGGGCCGATGTGCTGGTCATTGCGCCGGCATCAGCACGCACACTGGCTCGGTGCGCCAATGGCCTGGCCGACGATCTGTTATCGGCGGTGTATCTGTCGGCGCGATGTCCGGTGTTTTTTGCCCCAGCCATGGACCTTGACATGTATCAGCATCCCGCCACTACGGGAAACCTGGCTCATCTGCGATCATTTGGCAATCAAATCATTAACGCTGAATATGGTGAACTAGCCAGCGGACTGGTTGGCGAAGGGCGACTCGCCGAGCCGGAAACCATCGTGCAGACGCTGACGGCGCATTTTTCCCGGCGTCCAGAACTGGTCGGACGACATATTCTGATCACAGCGGGGCCAACGCAGGAGCCAATCGACCCCGTGCGGTACATCAGTAATTATTCGACGGGTAAGATGGGCTATGCCATCGCAAGAGCCTTTGCCCTAGCTGGCGCACAGGTAACACTCGTCAGTGGACCAACGGCACTTCCCCTACCCGCGCCGGGCGTTCGGCGGATCGACGTTCGTTCCGCGCAGGATATGTTCGACGCCACGGCAACAGAATTTCCCAGCGCCGACCTATTGATTCTCAACGCAGCCGTTGCTGATTATACCCCCCTGCACGTAGCCGATCGGAAAATAAAAAAGAAAGAGTCTGAATTCGCACTGGATCTAACCCGAACCACCGATATTGCCGCTACGCTGGGGATCCGGAAGCAGCCAGGTCAGTGGCTGATGGGCTTCGCACTCGAAACCGACAATGAGCACGCCAATGCCCTGGACAAGCTACAACGTAAGCACTTGGACTGGATTGTGCTTAACTCACTACGCGATACCGGCGCAGGTTTCGGATACGACACCAACAAGATTACCGTTATGGATAAAGCCGGTCAAACGCATGAGTTCGCGCTGAAATCGAAAGACGCTGTGGCGCAGGATTTGCTCGATCTTGTTGCCAAAGCAATGACGGTCCCCTCCGCATGAAAACACTTCGTATACTTTGTTTGCTGCTTGGCCTGACCACCTGGTCAGTGCAGGCCCAGGAATTAAACTGCACTGTGACAGTTAATTCCGACCAGCTGTTTGCGCAGCAGAAAACCGATTTTTCCTACGTCAACCAGTTGAAAGGTATCATCAGCGAGTTTATGAACACGCGCCGATGGAGTAACGATCAGTTTACGCCTTCCGAACGCATCAACTGCTCGCTGAATATCAACCTCATCAAGTCGTTGACACAGGGGGCTTTTGAAGCTACTGCCCAGATTGTCGTGACACGCCCCGTCTACGGCACCAACTATGAAACGACGACGCTGAGCTACGTCGACCGGGCTTTCAATTTCATCTACCTGCCCACGACGCCAGTTTATTTTCGGGAGAATCAATATTCCGACGACCTGACGTCGCTGCTGGGTTTTTATGCAAATGTGATTCTGGCGACGGATTACGACACCTTTAGCAAGCAGGGAGGCAATCTGTTCATTCAGCGCGCTTACGCTATCACAAACCTCGCCCAACAGGGGTCAGCAAACGGGGCCTGGCAAACCGGGGGTGACCGGCGAAATCGCTTCTGGCTGATCGAAAATATGCAAAATCAGCAGCTACTTCCCTTTCGCGACGCGCAGTATACATATCACCGGCTCGGCCTCGATCAGTTTGCAGCTAACCCAATTCAGATGCGGAAGCAGACGCTCGACATGCTCAGCACGATTCGCCGAATCGGCCTTCAACTACCTAATTCTGTGTTGATTAACTCATTTTTCGATGCAAAATCGACAGAGTTATACAATATTTTGTTTGAGGGCACGCCCGCCGAACGCAAGCAGGCATTCGACCTACTGTCGTATCTGGACCCGTCAAAGACAGAGACCTACCGCAAATTGATTGGGGGATAAGGTTGGTTTGTCGTTCGTGGTTGCTGCGTAAGCATACCGCCGAAGGAACTACGATCTATAAACTACGAACCACAAACCAAAATCACCGAACTTCGTCCCGCTCCGACGTGTTGCTACAGTGAGACCCCTTCCTTTATGTTGTCGCATCTACTGATCAAGAATTATGCGCTGATTGACGAGCTTGAACTCCGCCCCGACCGTGAATTGAACATCATTACGGGGGAGACCGGAGCTGGTAAATCAATCATGTTGGGGGCAATCGGGCTATTGCTAGGCAACCGGGCCGATACACGTGTGCTGTATAACCCGGAAAAAAAATGCGTTATCGAGGGTACGTTTGCCGTATCAGGGTATCGCATCGAGCAGATCTTTGACGAGGAAGAGCTAGACTTCTCCGATACATGCATTGTCCGTCGTGAAATTGGCGTCAGCGGAAAGTCCCGCGCCTTCGTCAACGACACCCCCGTTAATCTGGAACTCCTTCGACGCGTTACAAGTGAGTTAATGGATATCCACTCGCAGCATGATTCGGTGCTGCTGGGTTCCAACGACTATCAGTTGGAAATAGTCGACACTTACGCGCAAAACGAAACGCAGCTGCGCCGGTATCGCACAGATTACCAGGCGTACCGGACCGCCCGTTCTGTTTACGACAAGCTTCAGTCAGAGGCTGCGGCTATGCGTAAGGAGTTCGATTACAACAGCTTTCTGTACGACGAACTGACTAAAGCGCAGTTACAGACCGCGGAGCAGGAAACGCTGGAACAGGAACTAACCATTCTGGAAAACGCCGGTGATATCAAGGAACGGTTGCAACTGGCGTACGAGTACCTCGACAACGCCGAGCAGTCGGTCATCGACTTCCTGAAAGGCGCTGTCAGTAACCTGTCGTATATCAGCAAATTATCGGATCAATACGAACAGTTGCAGCAGCGGGCGCAGAGCGCGCTCATCGAGTTACGCGATCTGGCGCTTGAAATCAGTACGGAACAGGACAACGTCGAGGTCGATGATACGCGCGCCGATACAATTCGGGAGCGGTTGAACCTGCTCTATCAGTTGCAGAC
Source organism: Spirosomataceae bacterium (assembly GCA_022702045.1). GTDB lineage: Bacteria > Bacteroidota > Bacteroidia > Cytophagales > Spirosomataceae > Spirosoma. The sequence goes on along the minus strand of JAKONH010000187.1, from coordinate 1,850 downwards.
TAAGCATCAGGCGCCTACCGTCGCGGATCTGATAGCCCTGCGTGAGGAACTGGGTCGTAAAGTCAACACGGTGCTAAACCTGGATGATAATCTCGCAGCCGCAAAAGCCGAAGCTGAAGCCGCTCGTAAGCAATTGATGGAAGGCGCTCATGAACTGTCGGAATCGCGGCTGGCTATACTCCCATTGATCGAAACCGAAATCGGCAGTTTGCTCAACGATCTGGGTATGCCCAACGCATCGCTGCATATCAAGGCTGAAACCAGTAAACCCGGCCCGGTCGGTATCGATACTATTTCGTTTCTGTTCAGCGCGAACAAAGGCATACAACCACAACAGCTTAAGGCGGTCGCGTCGGGCGGTGAATTTTCCCGGCTCATGCTGGCGATCAAGTACATTCCGGCCAGTAAACGATCGTTACCGACGATTATCTTTGACGAAATTGATACGGGTATTTCAGGTGAAATTGCGATCAAGATGGGTAACATGATGCGTGACATGTCGAGTAGTCACCAGATTATCGCCATTACGCACCTGCACCAGATTGCCGGGCGGGGTACGGCGCACTATTTTGTTTATAAGGACCATTCGGCCGATAAAACCGTCAGCCGCATCAGAAAACTAACCTTCGACGAACGGGTGCACGAAATTGCGCAGATGATCGGGGGTAAAAATCCGTCGGCAAGCGCGCTGAAGAACGCCCGCGAGATCCTGAAACAGCGCAGCAGCGTGTCAGCCAAATAATGTATAGCCTTCCCACCGCCCAATACAGTTTATTGGTTTATGTCCATTCGATTAGGGTTGCCAGCCGCTGTTATGTTAACGGTATGCTGGCTGACCGCCTGTTCTGAAACAGATCGACCAGCCGTTGACCAGGCAGAAAAAGACGTGCTATCCGTTCACGATGCCGTCATGCCGCAGATGGACGACCTTGCGCGAGCACAACGGCAATTGACGAGTCGGCTGCTAACGCTCGATAGTACGGCAGAAACTGGCACGGCGTCGAGTGCCCTTCGGCTCGACGAAGATCGTGGTCAGGCCCGGCGACTGTTGCGTGACCTGCGCATAGCCGACAGCCTGATGACCCACTGGATGGCGCAGTACCGTTACGATACGCTGGCTACTCTACCTGCCGACGAGGCTCTTCGGTACCTCGATCAGCAAAAAGTTAGCATTACCGACGTTAAAAACAAAGTCAATGAAAGTCTCGACCATACCCGCCAGTTTCTGGCGACCCCTTAAAGCCAGTCTACTGTCTGCCAGTCTATTGTCTTTTGTTTTTGCCTGTAATCCAGCCGGTGATAAGTTACCTGTTCTAGGCGAGAAAGAAGCCATTACCCACACTATCGCTGGTAAAACCGTAACCGATTCAGTGGCGCATCAGATCCCGGACTTTGCCTTTGTTGATCAGTATAACGACACCGTTACGGCAAAGACGGTAGCTGGAAAGATTTACGTAGCCGACTTCTTTTTTACGAGTTGCCCCACGATCTGCCCGAAGATGAAAGTACAGCTCAAGCGGGTGTACGAGAAATACAAAGGAAATTCCGACGTAATGCTGCTTTCGCACTCGATCGACCCACGGCACGATTCCGTTTCCGTGCTAAACGAGTTTGCGGCCAATCTGGGGGTGACCGGTAAGCAATGGCTATTCGTCACGGGAGATCGCGACAAGATTTACGACATTGGCCAGAACAGCTACATGGTTACGGCCCAGGAGGATTCGTCGGTACCGGGGGGCGTCGTTCATAGCGGGGCCTTTATTCTGGTCGACAAAGACCGGCACATACGGGGCATTTACGATGGTACGACCGCAGCAGGTACCGACAAGCTGATGAATGACATAGACCGG
>JAKONH010000186.1 GCA_022702045.1 Spirosomataceae bacterium | reverse complement strand
ATGATAGTGTTATAATTACTGCTCGGTACCCCACGGAAACGGCCGTCCTTCCCAAAACCTCCGACCCGTCGGACCGCCCATTAGAAAGGGGGTAGAATACAACTTTACCTAATACGTAGGCCATACCAGCTTACAAGTTGCACTCTCTTTTTTACAGGTAAAAAAAGCGCCAAGGTTGTCACCCCGGCGCTTTCTATGCACAATACTTTATAGGTAAAGCCTTACTTCAAAATGTTAAGCAGGTACTGACCGTAACCGCTTTTTACCAGCGGCCTGGCAATCGTTTCCAATTGCGCAGCGTCGATGAATTTCATGCGATAGGCAATCTCCTCCGGACAACCGATTTTAAGCCCCTGCCGCTCTTCGATCACGTGGACAAACTGACCGGCTTGCATCAGCGACTCAAACGTACCCGTATCGAGCCAGGCGGTTCCCCGGTCCAGCACACCAACTTTCAGCTTACCTTGTTCCAGATATACCCGGTTGACGTCGGTGATTTCCAGTTCGCCACGGGGCGAGGGCTTAATATTCTTGGCAATCTCGACCACATCGTTGTCGTAGAAATACAGACCCGGCACGGCATAGTTCGATTTGGGCTGTTCCGGCTTCTCTTCGATCGATAGTACGTTGAACTGATCGTCGAACTCAACGACACCGTACCGTTCGGGATCGTGCACCTGATACGCGTAAACGACACCACCATCCGGGTCGTTGTTGGCCTGCAACAGTTTCGACAGGCCTGATCCGTAGAAGATATTGTCGCCCAATACCAGCGCTACTTTATCGTCGCCGATAAATTCTTCGCCGATGATGAATGCCTGCGCCAGTCCGTCGGGGCTTGGCTGAACGGCATAGCTGAATGAGCAACCCAGCCGCGATCCATCGCCCAGCAGTATCTCGAAGTGCGGCAGATCGTGTGGGGTTGAGATAATGAGCACGTCCCGAATACCCGCGAGCATGAAAATCGAGAGGGGGTAATAAATCATCGGCTTGTCATAAACCGGCATCAACTGCTTGCTGACCGCCAGCGTAAGTGGGTGCAGCCGCGTACCGGAGCCCCCGGCCAGGATAATTCCTTTCATAGTATTCAATGAGTGAATGGTAGACTGATTGACGGGGCCGCCCGCGCGGTGATAGACTGATTGAATGGCTGGCGTAAGTATTTTCCATTCAATCAGTCTATCACCCTACGATTCAACATTTATCGATTGGCGTACATACCCTGGTAATACGTCTGATAGGCGCCCGACGTAACATTGTCGAGCCACTCCTGATTGGCGAGGAACCAGTCGACGGTTTTTTCGAGACCTTCCTCAAACTGAAGCGACGGCTGCCAGCCAAGCTCATTCATAATTTTGTTGGCGTCGATGGCGTAGCGCAGGTCATGACCAGCCCGGTCGGTGACGTACGTGATCAGCTTCGCTGACGTACCTTCTGGCCGGCCGAGTTTTCGGTCCATCATAGCGCAGAGCAGATGCACGATGTCGATGTTTTTCCACTCGTTGAAACCGCCGATGTTGTAGGTTTCGCCCAGTTCGCCTTTGTGGAATACGGTATCGATAGCCCGCGCGTGATCGACGACGAACAGCCAGTCGCGGACGTTCTCACCTTTGCCGTAGACGGGCAGCGGTTTATTTGTCTGAATGTTGTGAATCATCAGCGGAATCAGCTTCTCGGGGAAGTGATTCGGGCCGTAGTTATTCGAGCAGTTCGACAGCACGACTGGCATCTTGTACGTATTGCCATAGGCTCGCACGAAATGGTCCGACGCGGCTTTCGACGCTGAGTAAGGCGACTGTGGGTCGTAGGGCGTCGTTTCGAGGAAAAACTCGTCGGGGTTGTGCAGCGAACCGTACACCTCGTCGGTCGAGACATGGTAGAACCGCTTACCGGCAAAGCCGCCGTTAGTCTGCCAGCTATTTTTCGCTGTATTGAGCAGATTGACGGTACCAACGACGTTGGTCATAACGAATGACATTGGGTCGGTGATCGACCGGTCAACGTGCGATTCGGCTGCCAGGTGGATGACACCATCGAATGGAATCTCGGCAAACATATCCTCCAGAAACTTCGCGTCGGTGATATCACCTTTGATAAACATGTAGTTCGGCGCGTTCTCGATGTCCGACAGGTTGGCCAGGTTGCCAGCATACGTCAGTTTGTCGAGGTTGTAAATCTGGTACTCAGGATATTTCGTGACGAAGAGCCGGACGACATGCGATCCGATAAAGCCGGCCCCGCCGGTAATCAATAGTTTCATGGTTTGCTGCGTATAAGGTGGCGTATTCTCGTTGCCAGTCCGTTAGCCTAGTCTGATGCAACTTTAGCACCAATCTTTTGCTGCCAGCGCCAGGCATCGCTTAAGGCTTCGGCAAGCGAGTGAGTGGTTTTCCAGTTGAGTACACGGGCGGACTTTGACACGTCGGCGTAAACCTGCTCAACGTCGCCTTGACGACGTGGCCCGATGCTGTAGTTGACCGATACGCCGGTGGCTTCCTCAAACGTTTTGATAACATTCAAAACCGTCTCGCCCCGGCCGGTACCGATATTGATGACATCGTAGCAGGCGTCGGCGTTGGTTTCGTTCAGCTTGCGCAGGGCCTGCACGTGGGCATCGGCCAGATCCATGACGTGGATATAGTCGCGGACACAGGTACCGTCGGGTGTGTTGTAATCATCGCCGTATACTGTCAGGCTAGAGCGAATGCCGGCAGCCGTCTGCGTGATGAACGGCACCAGGTTAGCTGGTACGCCAAGGGGCAGTTCACCGATTTCGGCAGATGGATGGGCGCCAATCGGGTTAAAGTAGCGCAGGGCCAGTGCTTTGACAGGCCACTGTGCCCGAACGGCATCGCGGATGATGTCTTCGCCGATTGACTTCGTGTTGCCGTAGGGTGACTGCGCCGGTAGCCGGGGTGTCTCCTCCGTAACAGGCAGTTGTTCGGGCTGACCGTATACCGTACACGACGATGAAAAAACAAGGTTACGGACCTTATATTCCTTCATCAAGTCGAGCAGCAACAGCAGCGAGCCGAGGTTGTTGTTGTAATACTTCAACGGTTCGGCAACTGACTCACCCACCGCTTTATACGCGGCAAAGTGAATGACGCCGGTGAGCTGTTCCTGCTCGAAAACGGCTTTCATGGCCTCCCGGTCGTTGCAGTCGGCCTGATAGAAAGGCACGTCTCGACCAAGGATAGTGCGCAGGCCATCCAGAGCTGAAGACAACGAGTTGGAGAGATCGTCGACAATGACTGGTTCAAAACCAGCTTCGACCAGTGAGACAACGGTATGAGAGCCAATAAAACCGGCTCCGCCCGTTACCAGAATCCTCGGAGAATGTGCTGAAGAAGTCAAATCGTTCTTACAGATTTTTTGTCGTTATTTTGGTAAAACGAGTCCGTTTAACTCGACAAAAGTAGTATATTCAACAGGTTTACGAAAAGAGTTTTGCCATAC
>JAKONH010000183.1 GCA_022702045.1 Spirosomataceae bacterium | reverse complement strand
AGCAGGCCACTGTAACCGCACGGGGCGAACTGGCAGTTGCGCAAAAGAACATGCAGGTGACAGAAGGTATGAACAAGGCCGGTTTCAGCTCCGACCGGGATATGGTCGCCAGTCGCGAGCAGTTACAGGCAGCACGGGGCGAAGTTAATCGGGTTACTGAACGGCGTCGCATTCTGGGTGGCAGCGGTTCTTCGTACGTTATCAAGGCACCGATGAGTGGGTTTATCGTCGAAAAATCGGCGTCGGCCGGGATGGAACTCCGCTCTGATGATCCCGAAAATCTCTTCACCATTTCTAACCTCGATCGGGTCTGGATACTGGCGAACGTGTATGAGTCGGATCTCTCCCATGTACATGAGGGCGACCGGGCACTGATCACAACTATCTCCTACCCTGATAAAGCCTTTAAGGGTCATATCGACAAAATATTCAACGTTCTTGACCCGGCCAGTAAGACGATGAAAGTCCGGGTTACGCTCGACAATGCCGATTATCGGCTGAAGCCCGAAATGTTCGCGAACGTTAATGTTACCTACGCTGGCAAGGATGAGCGCGTGACTATACCAGCCCGCGCGGTGGTATTTGACAAGAATCGAAACTACGTCGTAGCCGTTGACCGGCAGAATAACCCCATTGTGCGGGAGGTGAGTTTATACCGAACCATTGGTGACAAGACGTATCTGACGGCTGGCCTATCACCTGGTGATCGGGTTGTCAGTCGTAATCAGCTGTTGATTTACAACGCGCTGGGCAACTAGTTGCTTCTCACTCACCGTACATGAATAAGTTTATCAAGGGTATTCTGTCCTTTTCGCTCAAAAACAAATTTTTCATTTTCTTCCTGACGTTTCTGGCTGTGGTAGCGGGAGTTATCAGTTACCGTGACACACCGATTGAGGCCTTCCCAGACGTCACCAACACACAAATCACCCTCATTACGCAGTGGCCGGGTCGGTCGGCTGAAGAGGTTGAAAAATTCGTTACGATTCCCATCGAAATCGGCCTGAACCCGGTTCAACGCCGGACCGACATTCGCTCGACGTCGCTGTTCGGCCTGTCGGTCGTCAAGATCATTTTTGATGATGGTGTCGATGATACGTTCGCCCGGCAACAGGTAAATAACCTGCTGAACAGTATTGAACTGCCGGAAGGTATCCGGCCCGACGTGCAGCCTCCTTACGGACCTACGGGTGAGATTTTCCGGTATACGCTGCGTTCGCCCACCCGTAGCCCACGAGAGTTAAAGACGATACAGGACTGGGTAATCGAACGGCAATTGAAGGGTGTGCCGGGTGTGGCTGAAGTCGTTAGTTTTGGCGGAGAAGTAAAAACTTACGAAATATCGCTTGACCCGCGTCGGCTGATTGATTACGACATTACCCCACTCGAACTGTATAAAGCGGTTTCTTCCTCGAACGTCAACGTCGGGGGCGACGTCATCAATAAAAACGCGCAGTCTTATGTGGTGCGGGGTATCGGCCTGTTGCGGAATCAGCGCGACATTGAAAGCATTGCGATCAAGACAATCAACGGTACGCCCATCATGGTTGGTAACGTTGCACACGTGTCGGAGTCGGCCTTACCTCGATTGGGACAGGCTGGACGTGGCCCAGTTGACGATGTTGTTGAGTGTATCGTAATTATGCGTAAGGGTGAAAATCCTGGTGAAGTTATTCAGCGCGTCAAGACGAAAATCACCGACCTGAACGAACAGATTCTGCCTGGCGATGTACAGATCGACACGTTTTATAACCGCGAAACGCTGATCAACTTTTCGACCCACACAGTCACACATAACCTGATCGAGGGAATCGTCTTCGTCACGGTGATCGTCTTTCTGTTTATGGCCGACTGGCGTACCACGCTCACCGTGTCGATTGTCATTCCACTGGCGCTGCTGTTTGCATTTATCTGTCTGCGCCTGAAAGGCATGTCGGCCAACCTGCTCAGTATGGGTGCCATCGATTTTGGTATCATTGTCGACGGGGCCGTTGTGATGGTCGAAGGCATCTTCGTTACCATGGATGAATTGGCGCACCGGGTCGGTATGGGGCGGTTCAACCGGCTGGCCAAGATGGGGCTGTTACGCCGTACGGGTACGGAGATGGGAAAAGCAATTTTCTTCTCCAAACTCATCATCATCACCTGTCTGGTGCCTATTTTCTCGTTTCAGAAAGTAGAAGGTAAGCTATTCTCTCCGCTGGCTTGGACACTGGGCTTTGCGTTGCTGGGTGCCCTGCTGTTTACGCTTACACTTGTGCCCGTTTTGGCCAGTATTCTGCTACAGAAAAATGTACGCGAAAAGCACAATCCCTTCGTCGGTTTCATCACAAAATACGCGACCCGCATTTTCGCATTTACCTTTTCGCACCGACGTATCAGCCTGATTGCTACGGCGGTCATTGTCCTGATCGGACTGGCTGGCTTTCCCCTGCTGGGCACAGAATTTCTTCCCGAACTGAACGAAGGTTCTATCTACGTACGGGCCACAATGCCGATGAGTATTTCCTTGCCGGAATCAGTGCAGGAAACGATTCAGATGCGACACATATTTCAGGAATTTCCCGAAGTGAGGGGCGTTATCTCACAAACCGGACGACCCAACGACGGCACTGACCCGACGGGCTTCTATAACATCGAATTTCTGGTTGATATTTATCCGCAGGACGAGTGGAAAAGTAAACTCACCAAGGAAGAACTCGTGGAAAAGATGCAGCAAAAGCTGCGCATCTTTCCGGGCGTCAACTTTGGCTTTTCACAGCCCATAATGGATAATGTGGAAGAGGCTGTATCAGGCGTAAAAGGCTCAATTGCCGTAAAAATTTACGGTCCCGACCAGTCGATTCTGGAAAGCAAAGCCTACGACATTCAGAAGCAGTTAGCCCGCGTACAGGGCATCGCTGATCTGGGCGTAATTCGCACGACGGGGCAACCCGAAATGCGCATCGAACTCGATGAACGTAAGCTGGCCCTGTACGGCGTCGATAAAGCAGATGCTGAAGCCGTGATCGAGATGGCCATCGGCGGCAAAGCAGCTACGCAGATTTATGAAGGCGAGCGCAAGTTCGACCTCCGCATCCGCTATGATCAGCCCTTCCGGTCGAACGAGCAGCAGATCAGCCGCCTGATGGTACCTACGCAAAACAACTCGATGATTCCGATCAAAGAGATTGCTACCGTCTACACGCAGACGGGCCCGGTGCTGATTTTCCGGGAAGGCGGGCAACGCTACGGCGCGGTGAAGTTTTCCGTTCGTGGACGTGACATGGGCGGAGCAGTGGCCGAAGCCCAGCGAAATGTCCGGGAAAATGTACAGCTCCCCCCCGGTTATACAATCAAATGGGCCGGCGACTTTGAGAATCAGCAGCGAGCCACCCTGCGGCTCGAACAGGTAGTACCGATCAGTCTGTTGGCTATCTTTTTTATTCTGTTTGTCCTGTTTGGCAACGTGAAAGATGCCGGCCTGGTGCTGGCCAACGTACCGTTTGCGATTATTGGCGGGATTGCAGCTTTGCTCATTACCCATGTCAACTTTAGCATCTCGGCCGGTATAGGGTTCATAGCCTTGTTTGGTATCTGCATTCAAAATGGCGTCATCCTTATTTCGGTCTTCAAGAAGAACCTGCATAACCGGTTATCGCTTAGCGAATCAATCCGGCAAGGAGTCGTTTCCCGCATTCGACCGGTGGTAATGACCGCTATGATGGCCGGCATTGGTCTAATTCCAGCAGCCATGTCGCATGGTATCGGTTCAGAGACCGCCCGGCCCCTTGCTATCGTTGTCATCGGCGGGCTGGTTACGGCAACGTTGCTTACACTTTTTATTTTCCCGCTGATCTTTTATGTTTTCTACCGACATAAATTTCTGGAATTATAAGTCAGTGTTACACACGTTCTTTAGGATCTGTAGCGTTATAGTATATATTGCATAAGCTGGCTGGGCAGAATAACAGCTCTTACAAACTTTCGTTACGCTTTGAACTTAAGTTTGTGTTGTCTAGTTTACCAATTAATCCTTTACAAAGGGAAGGTTGAACAATCGGGACTACGAGTCGATCTGGCTTGTTTTCCCGAAATGGTGTGGATAGAAGCGGAAAGCCGCACAGAACTTCGGAGCGGCTTTTTTGTCTTCAATGGGTAACATACATTTAGCAGAATGATATGGATGACTGTTTTTAAAATAAAGTTAAAAAAGTCCTGAAACCTAGTGCGCACTGGCGCGTTCTTAGTAATATCCCCCCACTTTTTGTTTGTAATGAATTATGAAGATACTGGTTGTAGAGGACGAGCCGAAGCTGGCGTCATTTGTTAAGAAAGGTCTAGAGGAACAATCTTGTCAGGTTGATGTTGCCTATGACGGTCAGATGGGCCGTAACATGGCGCTTGGCAATTCGTATGACGTGATTGTGCTGGACGTGAATCTGCCAAAACTAAACGGCTTTGACGTGGTACAGGCAATTCGACAGGAGAAAAACCAGACGCCTGTACTAATGCTGACAGCAATGGGTTCCGTCGACGATAAACTGACTGGTTTTGAATCAGGCGCCGACGATTATCTGGTAAAACCCTTTGAATTTCGCGAGCTGATGGCTCGTCTTCGGGCATTAACCAAACGGAGCACCGAGAACGGTATTCAGGCCAATGTGCTGAAAGTAGCAGACCTGGAGCTGGATCTGAATGAGAAGGTAGCCCGTCGCGACAACCGGCGCATTGAGCTTACCGCCAAAGAATTTGGTTTGCTGGAGTACCTGATGCGGAATCGGGGCCGTGTCGTGTCGCGCATCGATATCGCCGAAAAAGTGTGGGACATTCATTTCGATACCGGTACCAACGTCATTGATGTGTATGTAAACTTCCTGCGAAAGAAAATTGACAAAGACTTTCCGCAGAAGCTTATTCATACTGTAATTGGCATGGGGTACATGCTTAAAGACGAATAGTATCGGAGCTGTTCGCTTTGGGGTACGTTACGGCTCAGGTTATGACCATACGCATTCGACTTACGCTACTGTTTGGCCTGCTTGTCGGTTCCATTCTGATGCTGTTTTCCGTGTCTGTCTATTATTTGTATAGTCAGTTTCGGGAACAGGAATTTCAGAAACGCCTTGTTGAGCGGGCTATAACCACGGTCAGACTACGCGACGACGTGGGCGACGTTCCGGCTGCAGATCTGCCCGTTCTGACAAACGAACAGATTACTATTTATGATCAGCAGGGCCGGGTTTTATACAGCCTCGGCAAAGTGACAGGGCGGTATCCGGTAACGCCCTCTTTTTTACGGCACGTATCGATGGGGCAGTCGCCTTATATCCGGCAGGGCGACCGCGAGACGGTTGGTGTTCACTACCCCAGCGCTAGCGGCCGCGTGCTGGTTTCGGTTGCGTCGGCTTACGATCGGTATGGCTTTTCTAAAATCGAGCGACTGCGCACCATTCTACTATCAGGTTGGCTCCTCTGCCTGTTTATAGTCGCTATTGCTGGTTACCTGTTTGCTTCTGACGCCCTTCGCCCCGTCGCCGAACTGATCGATCAGGCCAATATGATCTCGGCAACCAATATTCATAAACGACTCCATGTCGGGCGTCAGCGCGACGAACTGGCAGATCTGGCGGGTACCTTTAACGAGCTGCTTGATCGACTGGAAAAAGCGTTTGTCTCGCAGAAGAGCTTTGTCTCACATGCGTCGCATGAGCTACGCACCCCACTTACGGTAATGATGGGGCAGATTGAGGTTACCCGGCTTCAGACTCGCTCTACCACTGATTACGAAACGGCGTTCGATGCGCTGCTCGACGAGGTAAAAAACATGATTCGACTGGTCAACGGCTTACTCGAACTAGCGCGGGCAAATACTGGTTTTCCGAATTTGTTACCTAAATATCCAGTTCGACTGGACGAGTTGTTGTGGCAGGCACAAAGCCAGCTTATTCACAAAAAGTCGGATTATCAGATCGATATTGACTTTGATGATTTGCCCAATCAAGAAGATGATCTGGTTGTGATGGGTGACGAGTCGCTATTACAGACTGCTTTTCTGAATCTGATGGAGAATGGTTGTAAATATTCCCTCAACCACGCTGTCATGGTGCGGCTTGCCTTTCAACCTCAGCAGGTTCAGATTACCATCAGCGATCAGGGGTACGGCATTCCGTCGCAGGATTTACCCAATATTTTCGAACCATTCTACCGGTCTGATTCAACTATGACTGTCAGTGGACACGGCATTGGGCTGGCATTGACAAAGCGGATTATTAACATTCATCAGGGAACGATCGATGTAGAGTCGACGCTTGGTAAAGGCACTACGTTTCGCGTCTGCCTACCAAACAGAGTAGCCTCAGATACATCGGCAGCGCCCGTCCTGGCTATCACCCGCGATAGTACAGCGCTGCCTGAGCATTGATAGGTAGGACCGACATCGAACGAATTCCGTGTTGACTGGAATGTATGACGTGTGTTGCCGAATGAACTTATTAATTTTGCCTTAAACAAAGGAAACTTTATGAGCTTATACGACAAAGTGTTTAGTCACAATAAGGAATGGGTACAGAAGCAGTTGGATATCGACCCGACTTATTTTTCTGAAATGGCTAAAAACCAGGCGCCTGATTTCCTTTACATTGGTTGCTCAGACAGCCGTGTATCGCCAGACGCTTTCATGGGTATTAAGCCCGGCGACGTATTCATTCACCGAAACATAGCCAACCTAGTTCCAAACAACGACATCAGCTCGCTGGCCGTACTCCAATATGCTGTGGAGAGCCTGCGTGTGAAGCATGTTATCGTGTGCGGTCACTATGGCTGCGGTGGTGTGAAAGCATCGGTTTCACATGATGATTACGGATATATGAATACCTGGCTCCGTAATATTCAGGATGTATATCGTATCCACCGCGACGAACTTGATGCTATTGAGGATTTGGAAGAACGGCATCGTCGGCTTGTTGAATTAAACGTTCGCGAGCAGTGCCTGAACGTGATGAAACTGTCGTTTGTACAAAAGCGACTATTTGACAGTCAGGATATAAAAGTACATGGTTGGGTATATGATCTGTCAAACGGACAACTGACGGATACCAAGGTATCGCTGGCGGATCTGGGGCCGAATTTAGACATCTATCGATTTAATGACGCAGCGCTAGCGAGTTTGTAAGCATCCGCGTATAAAAATCAAAAGGGCTTGCCAGTACTGGCAAGCCCTTTTAGCACAGAGAAGAAAAATTACTTGTCCATTTTCTTGGCGTCTTTCTTCCTCTCTTTGTGCATTTTCTTCATATCCTTAGCAGCTTCGGCTTTGGTATCGTCACCAGCGCGTTTAGCTTCCTTTTTCATTTCTTTGGCTTCCTTCTTCATTTCTTTGTGTGCCTTCTTCGCATCGTCTTGTGCGAACGAAACGCTGGACATAGCGACAACAGCAACAAGGGCAAGCATTACTTTTTTCATGAGTGTACGTGGTTTTATTTTACAATTAATTACCACAACTACATGATCGCCAAAAAGTTGTCGAAGGCTGATTAAACCCTGTTAATTTCCTGGCTTTGCGTTTTTCATTCGCGCCTTAACCGATGTCGGTCCAGTCATTGTGCTGCTACGTGCATCAGTGGCCGTTGGCTGGGTGGGCGTTTTCGCAGCCTGCGTTTGTTCCATGGTCGTACCGGTGCCGGCAGGCAGTCCATCGTAAGCATTTGATTCCGATTGATTCGAGCGTTTGGCATCCATCTGCGACATGGTTCCACCGGATTTACTGGTCGATTTATTTTTTTTCGTGGGTTGTTGAGCAAGCACAGCTGAGCCAACTAGCAGCACGAGCGCAAACGAAACGAGTGGCGTTTTCATAATAAGCGATTTAGGTTCGTCATTATGATAACCCCACTCGTTGCCAGTGGTTTGAAAATTAATCAGGAATGTCTATTACTGATTAGACCGCTACGTCGAACTCCGAAGTCAGGTGAAACTGCACGTCTGGGTTATTCTGCTGATTCATGCGCAGCATCCAGTCCGATTCGGCCAGAAACACCGGTCTACTGTCTTTGTCGTACGCAATCTGAGTACCTTTCAGCCGGATAAATTCGGCCAGCTTGGCGGGGTTATCCGACGTAATCCAGCAAGCTTTCGTGTAATTCAGACCGACCCAGCGACACTTGGCACCGTACTCGTTTTCAAGCCGGTATTGTATGACTTCAAACTGGAGTTCGCCCACCGTACCGACGATTTTTCGATTACCAATTTCAAGCGTAAACAACTGTGCTACTCCTTCATCAGTCAACTGCTGAATACCCTTGTCGAGCTGCTTCGACTTCATCGGATCGAGGTTGATCAGTTCTTTGAAGATCTCCGGCGAAAAGCTGGGAATTCCCTGAAACTGTAACTCCTCCCCTTCCGTCAGCGTATCGCCAATTTTGAACGTACCAGTATCATACAAGCCCACGACGTCACCGGGGAATCCTTCTTCAACGACACTTTTACTGTCGGCCATAAAACTAAACGGCGACGCAAAGCGCACGTTTTTGTCGAGCCGGGTGTGGTGGTAAAATTTGCCCCGCTCGAAAACGCCCGAGCAGATACGCAGAAAAGCGATCCGGTCGCGGTGACGTGGGTCGAGGTTTGCGTGAATTTTGAAGACGAATCCGCTGAAGTTCTTTTCCTCTGGTAGCACTTCCCGCTTATCGGTCGGACGGGCGATTGGCTCGGGCGAGATTGAACAGAAGCCTTCCAGCAATTCTTTCACGCCGAAGTTATTCACCGCCGACCCAAAGAACACAGGAGCCAGCTTACCATCGAGATAAGCCTGCCGGTCGAACGTATCATAGACGCCTTCAATCAGTTCAACGTCTTCCCGGAGCTGAGCCGCATCACGCTCGCCCACTTTCTGATCGAGCAGGCTATCAGCTAGCTCGATAGCTAGCACGTCATCTTCTACTTTGGTTTTATTGACTTTGAAGAAATATAATTTTTTCTCGATCAGGCTATAGACACCTTTAAAGTCGGACCCCATGTTGACGGGCCAGGTCATTGGCCGCACACGAATGTTCAGCTTCTCCTCTAGTTCGTCGAGCAGATCGAACGGGTTTTGCCCTTCGCGGTCCAGCTTATTAATAAAAATAATCACCGGCGTATCGCGCATCCGGCATACTTCCATCAGGCGCTCGGTCTGCTCCTCAACGCCTTTCACGCAGTCAATGACTAGAATGACACTGTCAACAGCCGTCAGCGTCCGATACGTGTCTTCCGCAAAATCTTTGTGGCCCGGTGTGTCGAGAATATTTATCTTCAGATCGCTGTACTCGAACGTCATTACCGACGTTGCAACCGAGATACCGCGCTGCTTCTCGATTTCCATGAAATCGGACGTAGCCGTTTTCTTAATCTTGTTTGACTTTACGGCCCCGGCCGTCTGAATGGCGCCCCCAAAGAGCAGCAATTTTTCGGTGAGTGTGGTTTTGCCGGCGTCAGGGTGACTAATGATGGCGAACGTCCGCCGACGGGCGGTTTCTGCCTGTATATTCGTTTGCATTATTCTCAGAATCAGGTGGCAAAGATACGAAAAAGTAAGGATAGTTGCCGCCTGCCTGTATACGAGCAAAACAAGTCAGGCCTGACCGCATTCGTGCAATCAGGCCTGACGTTATAGACAAACAATGCGTTTACTAGCGCTGCTCTAGGAAACGAGGTTTTACTTTCTGTGGACGAGTTTTTTGAGTCCACCGTTCACTGGTTAGAATTCCCATCAAAAATCCAGCGGTAAGCGTTACGGCTAACGTCACAATACAAATCAGTAGCTGGTATGTCTCAGGTTGATTATACATGGTGTGTTTGGGTTTGTGGGTCTTTCGGACGAAGGATATGGCCAGACGTAACGGCTCTGCGCTATTTTTTTTACAAAAACGCCCAGAATAGTAACGCCCAGCCCGCAATCAGTGCTACTCCACCGAGTGGCGTTATAGCCCCGAGCCATGTAATGCCAGTAAAGCATAGTACGTAAAGGGAGCCAGAGAAAATCAACACCCCGCCGAGAAACGAATAGCCCGCCCAACCGAGCAGCCGGACAGCTGTCGGGTTATTCCCCACCAGTTGCATCAACACGCCGACCAGTACTAACGCCAGTGCATGGTAAAACTGGTATTTGACCGCCGTCTCGAACGTAGCCGCCCGCCCCGTCGATTCCAGCATAGCGCGCAACGCGTGTGCACCGAACGCACCCAATGCCACACCTATTAATCCTAAAATGGCCCCTGTTTGAATAAAAAACTTCATCATGATTTGTCTTGGACTGTGATTCTTTCGAATACCCTGATTGCGTTAAACTGTGGCGGTTCAAGACTACCGAGCCCCGAAAATGGCGCTACCTACCCGGATCAGGGTACTGCCCTCCTCAAGCGCAATTTCGTAGTCACCACTCATGCCCATCGATAATTCGCTGAACTGAACCTGCGCTGTCCGTATGGTCGCCAGCCTGTCGAATAGTTGCTTTAGTTCACGAAACTCCCGACGAACCTGCTCCTCATCGTTCGTATTCGTCGCTAAACCCATCAAGCCAATAATACGGGTGTTCAGCAAGTCGTTGAGCGTCTCCGACCGAAGAAAGGCTTCTGCTTCTTCAGCCAGCATACCGAATTTAGTTTCTTCATCGGCAATATGAATTTGCAATAGGCAGTCGATAACGCGGTTGTTTTTCAGCGCTTGTTTGTTTACTTCCTGTAGCAGTTTGAGACTGTCGATCGAATGAATCAGGCTAACAAACGGCGCGATGTATTTCACCTTATTACGTTGCAGGTGTCCGATCAGATGCCATTCAATGTCGTCGGGCAGTTGCAGCTGTTTCTCCGCCATCTCCTGCACTTTGTTTTCGCCAAACAGCCGCGCGCCAGCGTCATAAGCCTCCTGCAGCATCGCTACGGGCTTCGTTTTCGTGACGGCAATCAATCGGGCACGGTCCTTTATTTTCTGCTCAATTGCTTGAATACTCGCTGCAATCATGATTGTTTTTCAGTGGATACGGTCGTATCCATTCGTTAATATTGTGCAAAGATAGGTTTGAGAACTACGCAGAATCCTGTAGTTTTTGGCCCGCTAAGGTACATTATCGGCCACACGGCAATAATGAATGATGCCTGCAACGTTGTTGGTGTCGACAT
>JAKONH010000136.1 GCA_022702045.1 Spirosomataceae bacterium | reverse complement strand
TTGTTGAACTTGGTTAGTAACTGCATAAAATATCGGCACCCTGATCGGGTGCTCAGTATCCGATTAGTAGCCCTACCGGTTGCCGACGGTCTCCAGCTACAAGTGATTGACAATGGGGTAGGGATTGATCTAAAGCGGCATGGCCATAAGCTTTTTGGCATGTATAAAACCTTTCACGGCAATGCCGATGCGCGGGGCATTGGTCTATTCTTGATTAAACATCAAATCGAAGCGATGGCCGGTCAGCTCTCGGTTGAGAGCCAGGTTAACGCGGGCACAACCTTTACCGTAACGATTCAAGCATAACCCATGAGAAAGCCAACGACAATCTGCGTGATTGATGACGATAAAATGTACACGCTGCTTTTGTCCAAGCAACTAAAAGCGACTAGTTGTTGCGAGCCCTTACTCGTGTTTCATCACGGCCTGGCGGCGTGGGAGTACTTCAGTCCCCTAATTGCTCTAGCAGAGCGGTTACCCGATGTAATCCTACTTGATTTGAACATGCCCGTCATGGACGGCTGGCAGTTTCTGGATGAGTTTAGTCAACTCAAGCCCGCTAAGCCTATCACGATCTATATTGTCAGCTCGTCGATTGATCCGTCCGACCATCAAAAAGCGGCGACCTACCCGGCAGTGGCGCATTTCTACATCAAGCCCATCAGCCGAAACGATCTAGCCTCGATCGTAGGGAACCAGGCGTAAGTTTACCGAAACGTTCAACGTCCCGTTTTCGGTCCGACCACAAGTAGTGAACGCTATCTTGTTACTGGTGGACCACGCCGAATGGATCAGCGAACGAGCGGAAAGTTGGTTGACTAGGCCACCCGCCATACTGACGGCCCGACTACGTTGTAGGTTGCCGGCAACTAGGCGTCACCTCAAGTTAGTCCCAGCTAGACTGACACGGCTGGCACGCGGCTAGCTGGCCCGACAGATCATCTGACGACATACGGCTATATAGCTGGATGACTCACCGGCCTCTCGTGGACGGTGAGTCATTGACTATCGTTGACTCATTAACTACATGGTAATGTCATTCACTCGCCTACTACTGCTTTCACTTCTTTCCCTAATACACCTCTTCACCTGGGCGCAGTCGCGCCAGGCTCAGCTACTGATCTTGATGGACCAGCATCACGTCCCTGGCATGCAGCTCGTCTATACCAAAGGCCAAACCAGCGAACAGTATGCTTTGGGTCTGCGACAAGCCGGCAGCACCTGGCCCGTAACGGCTACGACCACCTTCGAAGCTGCTTCGCTGGGTAAGACCATGCTGGCCTACGCCACCTTGCGCCTGTGCGATCAGGGGCGCTTTGACCTCGACCGACCCTTACTCGATTATGCCCCCTACCCCCGGGTAGGCAACCAGCAAGCCGCCCGGCACGTAACGGCCCGCCTGGTGCTGACTCACGCGACAGGCTTGCCCAACTGGACTGAACACCCCTGGGGATCGAGCTGGCCAGCTTCCCCCCTACATTTTCAGTCCCCCCCTGACAGTTGCTGGAGCTACTCAGGAGAAGGCTATGTCTGGCTGCAACGCACGCTGGAGCAGATCACGGGACTATCCTGGGAAGAGCTAGCTCGTCAACAGGTCTTTACGCCCATAGGCCTGCCGCATAGTAGCTTCGTGTGGCAGGCCTCGTTTGGCGACGATGCTAGTGCGGGTCACAATCCCGCTGGTCAGCCAACGACTATTGAGCGCTTCAGCCAACCCAATGCCGGCTTTAGTCTGTACACGACCGCTCGGGAGTACAGTCGATTTCTACGGGCTTTGGGTACGGGGCGCGGTTTACAAGCCGCCACCGCCTCGCTGTTGCTACAGGCGATCAATCCAGCCCAGCGTTGCGGCCAAGCGCCAACACCCGCTGACGCACACATCGACTGGGGCATGGGGGTGGGACTGGTGCGGACGGATCATGGTCTGGCCCAGTGGCAGTGGGGTGACAACACGACCTTCAAGGGGTTTTTCATGAGTTTGCCTAGCAAAGAGGAAAGTCTAGTTGTCTTCACCAACAGCGCGAACGGCGATCAGTTGACGGATGAGTTACTACGCTTATTTTTGGGGCCTGGTCACTATTGGGTGACGGAGTGGTTAGGCGCTAATTAAGGCAACACGCACATTTCCATCGTTTTCCTGACTCAAACTATAATGATAGCACAGCTCGTTACACCCGTACGGCACTGGTTTACCATTCCTGATTCGTATTATGAATGAATTGCTCGCGGAAAAAATGATAGCGCGAATAACCGGGTACTGGCAACAGATAAGCCTGGAGAACGATCCCGTGGAGCTTCAAGGCCAGTATGACTTGCTACGCGTCGACTTTGCTTACCTCCTTTTCGAGCTCAATGATCGCGACTCGGATGATTATGCGTGGCTGTTACTACATCAGGATGCTGGTCTCGCCCTGGACAAATTACGACTTGCTTATAGCTGGTGGCAAACTAGTTCTAAGAAAAAGGCTTCTTGGGTCGCTTACCAACGAAGCTTAACTGATTTTCGGTGGCTGATCTGGCTGGCTATTAGTTGCGTTTTACACTGATTTACAGACCACATTCAGTCTATACCATTTACTGATAGATTGAGGAGTTACCTTTATTGACCGAGCAAGCTTAGCCTAAGGTAGCTTACGTGTCTGAGCCCAAGCAGTGTAAACCCAAGGCCAAATAAGCTCTCCTGGACTTTCTACATTTGACTGGAGACGGTTTTTAGGAACATTTGGGGGCAAACCCGAAAGTACCCATGAAAAAAAGACGTGTGTTTGACGAGACGTTTAGAAAAATGGCCGTCGAGCTGTCCTATGCAAAAGGCTCTGTACAGGAGGCTGCCTACGAACTTGGTATAGACTCTAGTCGGATTACCAAATGGCGGCAGACTCATAAAAGCCCCGGCCAACTCACCACTACTGCCAACGGGCTGACTCAGGAGCAGCAACTGATCAGGCGACTGCAAAAGGAACTGAAAGAAGCTGAGCTTGAACGAGATATCTTAAAAAAGGCGGTCAGCATCTTCTCCAAGGGCGACAGGAAATCTTCCGATTTATAGCGGAACACGCCAGCCAGTATCCTGCGGTCCGCCGCGCGGTTGAGAAGATGTGTAAGGTACTGAATGTGAGTAGCAGTGGCTACTACTATTGGCGTAAACACCCGGTCGGTGTCAGGCAGATAAAACACGATCAGTTACTGACACATATCCGGCAAGTTCACACACAAAGTCAGGGCCGGTATGGCAGTCCTCGGATCGCCAACGAGTTGCGGGATCGGGGCGTGAAGACTTCACGTAACCGGGTGGCCCGGCTCATGCGTAAAGAAGCTATTCGCAGTATCATGTACAAGAAGTACCGGGTTCAGACTACCAACTCAACGCATAATTATCCAGTAGCCAAGAACTTGTTAAACAGAGAGTTTACGGCAGAAAGGCCTGGCCAGAATCGGACCGCCGATGCGGTGGGTATCTGATATTACGTACATTCCCACGGATGAAGGCTGGTTATACTTGACCACCGTGCTGGATCTAGCGGACCGAAAAGTGATTGGTTGGGCATTGAGTGATTGTCTCAAAGCGGTTGACACGAGTGTGGCAGCATGGCGTATGGCGCTCAAAAACAGGGCGGTACAAGGCCAATTGCTTTTTCATTCGGATCAGGGTGTCCAATATGCCTGCACTGAGTTTCAGACTCAGTCGAAGGGTTTACCCGTGATACAAAGTATGAGTCGAAAAGGCAACTGCTGGGATAACGCGGTAGCGGAGAGTTCTTTCAAAACATTTAAAAGTGAATTGGTAAATCATGTCGAATTCAAGACGCGGGCTGAAGCTCGATTAGCCACCTTTGAGTACATTGAGGTATGGTATAATCGCCGACGACGGCATTCAAGCCTGAATTACCAGACCCCGGCGCAACAAGAGTCCTATTTTTACACCGCTCCGATGGCTGCTTGAAAAAATCTCCAGTGTACTGTTGCAAGTCCAAAGAGCACAAGAGAAAGCATAAAGATGATCTCAGATTCCCACCTGCCTGGAAGACGCTCGAACTGACCAGCTTCGGCAGCTTGTCCAGATTGTATGGCAACTTGAAAAATACGGTAAAATCTAAAGATACAATCGCTAAAGAACTTGGAACGGTCAACCATACCTTTTTGCCAAGCTGGCTTCAATCGATTGCTCAGATAAGAAATTACTGCGCGCACCACACTAGACTATGGAATAAGAATTTGCCTGGAAAGCCTAAGCTATTGCCGAACCCACCCAATCCATGGATTAATGTCGTACCCAAAGAACATGAGTTCTCAATGCTTTACGTGCATCTGTGCTGTATGAAGTATTTGCTCAACATCATAGACCCCCAGAACAGATTTAAAGAACGATTGGAATCGTTGCTGAAGCACTATCCAAATGTTGATCCGAACGCATTAGGACTTAAGTCTGATTGGCAAAGCGAACCACTTTTGTCCTGAACCCATGAAAATGAGCCAGCAAGAAGTAGAGTAAACAAACTAACTTTCACTGGTAATCGAAAGGGAAATGAAAGCAGGACGATTCTCTGAATCGCAGATCGTAGCGATTCTTAAACAGCAAGACAGCGGCCAAACAGTGGCCCACATCAGCCGCGAACACGGCATTAGTGAAGCCACTTTTTATGCGTGGAAAGCCAAATTTGGCGGTATGCAAGTCTCGGAAGTGAAGCGACTTAAAGACCTGGAAGAAGAAAACCGGCGTCTGAAAAAAATGTATGCTGAGCTGAGTTTACAAAACGACATCTTTAAAGAAGCATTGACAAAAAAGTGGTAGGGCCTGTCGAGCGCAGAGCGTTGGTGAAGTGGATGGTTTGTCACAAGCAGCTAAGTCAACGCAAAGCCTGCCGTTGGATAGGCCTAAGCCGGAACGCAATGGCCGAGCCGGTGGCCGTCAAAGAAAAAGATAAGCAACTTCAAGAGCGGATTAAAGCGGTAGCCAAACGTTACAAGCATTGGGGGCTGTTGAAGATTCATCGCAAACTACGCAAGCA
The DNA here is from genome assembly GCA_022702045.1 of Spirosomataceae bacterium. Classification (GTDB taxonomy): domain Bacteria; phylum Bacteroidota; class Bacteroidia; order Cytophagales; family Spirosomataceae; genus Spirosoma. Next base: position 309 of record JAKONH010000136.1, on the reverse strand, counting down.
AGGAGAAATCGCTAATCATAAGCGAGTCAGACGATTGTATCGATTGGCAGGCCTGACTCTACCAAGAAAAACAAGGAAACGGTTGCCTGAAGCGATCCGACAGCCATTACCTAAAGCGGTTGCTTGTAATGACTGTTGGTCACTGGATTTTACGTCCGATGGGCTGATCGATGGCCGCAAGTTTCGGACATTAAACGTCATCGACGACTACAATCGTGAAGCGTTGGGCATCGAAGTAGACTATTCGTTGCCGGCTCAACGAGTAATCCGGTTGTTGGATCGGTTAGTCGAGCGCCAGGGTAAACCCGA
>JAKONH010000106.1 GCA_022702045.1 Spirosomataceae bacterium | reverse complement strand
ACGGCCGCGACCATTCCACCCCGCTCGTATATCTGCCTGACAATAAACTGTAGTGCTTCATTTTGGGGAAAATCCCACATACTCCCATGCCCTCCTGCCAGGTACAGAATCTGGTACTGACTCGGATCGACATCGCTCAAGCGAATTGAGTTAGTCAGTTTGGTCTGAAACGTGGGGTTATGCGTCCATTTTTCGTTGGTAGTATCACGCCGGTCAACGCTTTTTTCGTCAATAAAAACCGCGCCCCCTTCCGGGCTTGCCAAGTCATACGGCAAATTCCGGTCGGCTATTTCATCACAGAAGTGAGTCACTTCACTTAGCCAAAGTCCTGTTTTGTGCGACCGCAGTGGGTACTTTGTGTGGCTGGTGCAGACAATCAGCACCTTATAAATCGGGTCCATACTGCAAGTTATGTTTTTTACCGCGACCGCTATACGATTGACTTCTACTGACTATCTGACGCCGGTTCAGGTTGACTTACAAACCATACAGAGTTGATTAAACCTACGCATGCAAGTATGCTCTAATCAGTGGAATAAGAGCCAATCGACAAATTAAAATTTTACATTTCTTCACATTGGCCCAATTTTTCTGACACAAATTGTATATTCGTCTATAATCCGTACTGTACAATGACCATGAAAAACGTTAGTTATGAGTCAATGAAAGCCGAGCATGCCTGGATGGTTGTATCGGACCAGCTTCAGCAACGCAACAACATGCTTGGACGGAGCATTTCTCACTTGGAACGTTTCCCGGCAGAAACGCGCATGGCAGGTCGGCTGACGATTTTGCGGTATCACCTGAAGATGAGCCTCCGTCAGCTTACGCAGAGTATTCACCAGCCAACGCAGGCTACTGCTGATGCGCAGATCCTGGCCCGGCAATGGCAGCACGTTCACCAACTGTTTTTCCTGCTTCGGCAGATCGACACGGAATTGGGTCGGGCGCTTGACGAAAGTCTGACGTTGCGCAACTGGCAAGACGCGCAGAACGCCCGCGTTTACCGTTCGGCACTCGTTTGTCTGAATTAAACCTGAATTGAATAAATCCGGGTACTCCACCAGTCAACTACGCCTGACTGACGTGGCTGAATTCCTCAAAAAAGACAAAATCCGGCTACGTTTCAGATAGCCGGATTTTGTCTTTTTGATACAATCGTCAATGAAGGTTTACCGGGAGAACTCGGCAACCTGTTTGGTCATAGCGGCTTCTTCAGCGTTACCGGACTGAATCAGAATGCGATGGCGGAAGGTAACGGATTTACCCGCTGGCAGCATGTAGTTCAGCGCGGGCTCTTTACCGCTGCTCAACACTGATCGCCCAAGCGGATTAGCCGCAAACAGACCGTAGCCACGGGCGTGCCAGTAGGTTGGATAGTCAATATTCTTCGGGTGATCGAACAAGACGACTGAAATCGGCTCGCCTTCGACGGTGCCCGAGAGACTCATCCATTTACCACGCGTTCCCCAAACGGCGTCGCCCGTCACAGCTTCGCTACTCCGGTACATACCCGTTACGCCCTCATTGTTCATTACTGGCACTTTCGTTTGTACGCCCTGCGCATCTGTAAAGAGTTCTGGCTTCGTCGATGGCTGCTCCAGTTGCCGAGCCATCCGTAGCGCAATCATGCCTTCTTTATTGTCCTTGAACAGCACATCCTTTGCGTCGGCTTTCAGCGTTGTTATCCGGTCGATTGTGCGACTGGCAACATCCCCCCGGAAGACGTATGTCGTTGTTTCTTCCAGCATTCGCTTACCATCTTTGTCGAGCCAGTCGGCCGTAACGATGAGTTCTGCTTTGTCTTTACCGCTCTTCATCGACTTGACGCCTGTGTGTACGATGGTGCCAAACGGCCCCTTGTGCTCCGGTCCAATGTCGATTGAATTATTCCAGAAGTCATGGCCATTAACGTCGCCGTAGTTGAACCACATACCGACGTGGTGCGGGTGGTCGACACGTTCGCCGGGCCGGGGATCGAGCGGCCATCCTCGCGTAATAAAGTGTCCCCCTGCCGACTGAATGGGATACAGCACCGGTTTTTTTAGCACGTTAGGGCCAGGATAGATGTACGCCGTGAAAGGTTTCCCGTCGACGGTTACGCTGACACGTTTATCCGCTTCAGCATGGGCGAGTTGAATCCGGTTCTGCGCCAGTATAGGTGTGGCCATACTCAGCAGTAAGTAAACAGAAAAAAAGTGGCGCATAGTGAATGGGTTGAGGAACGGTATAAGCTTAAAAAAGCCCCAACTATAAAAGCCAGGGCTCCCTATTTATTACCCATAGCAGACGCCCACTAAGGGCCACCTGCGTTCGGCGATCTAGCGCCCTGTCAGGATTTTGTTCGTTACATCCTGATCGATCGTGATGTAGCCGGGATAGTTGATCTGCTTGCTTCCCAGGTCCAGCGTCGGCTTGATTCGGATGGTCAGTTTCGAGGGTTTCGTATCTGGCGAACCGGCCAGGTTTTGCACCAGTTGCGTGAAGGCTTCGCGGGTCTGCGCATCGGTCAGCAGTTGGTAAGCGTTGGTATTGAGCCGCACCGGTACAACCGTCCGTCCACCACCCGGCTGCACTTCAATCCGTTGGTTCAGGAAACCATTGAACAGTTCCCGCCCGGCCAGCAGCACTTTATATTCCAGCTGATTGATACCCGCCAGCCGATTGGTTGGGTTCGTGATTTGTAGATTCAGCCGGGCATCGAGGGGTACGTTACGCGTTAGCAGGCCAGCCGCCAGCCGGGGGTATTTGACCGGGTCGAGATCTTCGATTTTGCGGAGCTTCTGCACATCGATGCCTGACAGGTAAATGCTATCGGCGGAGACAATGCTATAACGGCAATCGCCGAGTGTTTTAGCTTGGGAAATCTGTTTATTGATACCACAGCTGGCCAGCAGCAGTGGTAGAGCCAGCAGGCTCAGAGCAAGTATTTTTTTCATGGTTTGCGTGAATCGTTTCGTGGTAAACGTTCGACAGGGGGCAAAGGGTTTGGTTTAATTGCTTTTCACAAACACCAGTTGTGCCAGAACTCGTCGCGTTGCCGGCTGAGTTTTCACCAGCAGTCTGACAACGTGTAGAGCAACTGTTTAAAGAGCAGTACTGATGGGCGTTTGTACCCTGGCCTGCTTCTCGATCTGGCGACTCGTCAACTGACAACAAACTTGCACCGCGTACACGGAAGAAAGTCACCTTTTTTTACAATATTTGTCAGCAAGGTGTATTCTGCGCGATGATGAGTAAACTGACAGCCGACGAACTGATTTACGGGTATATCAACGGTATCTTTCCGATGGCTGACGCTGACAATACGCTCTATTGGTATGCGCCCGATCCGCGCGCCATCATTCCCATCGACACCTACAAACCCGCCCGCTCGCTGCGCCCTGTACTGAATCAGAACCGGTTTGAGATCCGGCTCGATACAAATTTTGAGCAGGTGATGCGGTACTGCTCCTTTCCCCGCTCGCCCGACGACAGCACTTGGATTTCCGATGAAATCATTCAGGCCTACACCGACCTGCACCGGATGGGGCTGGCGCATAGCGTCGAAACGTACCAGAACGACGAACTGGTTGGTGGCTTGTACGGCGTATCACTGGGGGCAGCCTTCTTTGGCGAGTCGATGTTCCACCGGGTCAGCGATGCCTCGAAAGTGGCGTTTCACTACCTGATCATGACCTTGCGGCAGCAGCGATTCGAACTGCTCGACACGCAGTTTATCAATGACAACGTACGCCGGTATGGGGCCATTGAAATACCCAAAGCCGATTATCACAAGTTACTAAAAGTAGCCCTGCGCAAGAAAGCCCGCTTTACCGAACCGATTGTCGAACATCTGTTTCGCAACCGTCCGACCAGCTGACCTCGGATGCTGTATCTTTGCGGGCATGAGTAAGCCTGTTCTCGTGCTTAAATTCGGCACGGCCTCCATTACAAAACCTTCTGGCGAACCCAATGAACCGGTTATGGTCGACATTGCCCGGCAGGTAGCTACCTTACATCCACACTACCGCATCGTACTGGTGTCATCGGGCGCAGTGGGGGCTGGAAAAGCCTGTATCCGCGACTACCGGGGTGACATCACCCAGCGCAAAGCCGCAGCCGCCGTCGGGAATCTGCTGTTACTGAATCAGTACTCGCGTTTTTTTGCCATCTACGGTATCCACATAGCTCAAAGCCTGTGCGAACGTCAACACTTCGCCAATCGCGATCAGTTTCTACAGCTCAAACAAACCTACGAAGAACTGTGGGCGAATGATTTGATACCGATCGCCAACGAAAACGACGTTGTCAGCAGTCGCGAACTGAAATTTTCCGATAACGACGAACTGGCCACGCTCATTGCCGTTGGTTTCGGGGCCGAGGTGCTGATGCTCTGTACGTCCGTCGGCGGGCTGCTCGACGCCAATAACCAGATTATCCGGCGCGTAGAGCAGTTCGATGAGCGTATATTCGGGGTGGTACGGACCGATAAGTCGTCGCTGGGGCTGGGGGGCATGGCCTCGAAACTGACGTTTGCCAAGCTGGCAACGCGTATGGGTATCCGGGTCGTTATTTTCGGTTTGAACGAACCCGACAGCCTGCGCCGGGCCTTACAGGGTGAAACGGGAACAGCGTTTCCACCCAGCGCCAGCGCCCTGAGTGCCCGCAACCGCTGGCTGGCCAGTGGCTCGCTGGTTGTGGGGCGGGTTCAGGTAGACGCCGGGGCCGTACGCGCCCTGACGCAGCGCCGGAGCCTGCTGGCAGTAGGCGTTCGATCCATACTCGGCGAGTTTGCGGCTGGTGAGATGGTTGAAATTCTGGATGAGCAGCAGACACCCGTAGCGGTTGCCCGCGCCCGCATCTCGTCGGAGCAGCTTCAGCAACAGCTTAACCAGCAAAACGTCGACGTCGCCAACGCCAGCGATATCGTACTTTTGTGACGACGAAGAATCATCAGTAGATGTGCAGATTATGGTACAGGTAAGCAAACAGACCGTACAGCAGTGGATGCTGGTTGACTATTTGGCCCAGAAGCATCACTTTCAGGACAGAATTAATCAGTTTGAACGTAAGTATGGCATCACATACACCGAACTTGAGCAGCGTATCGAAACGACTCACAAAGACGTGTATGAAGAATGGGACGACAGTATTAGCTGGGGCGCTGCTGTTGATATGCTGGCCGATGTGATGACTAGCATCAGAGAAATTGAGGCTGGGTCAATCGAAATAATTTGATGCAACCATTTTCACCCGACACCAATTCCGTGTTCCAGCTACTGTCGGATAAATTAGTCGTTCAGCAGTTTGATGGTTTGCTGTACGAGCATACAGCCGTGCGATTTCAGCTCAGGCTACGCATTAGTTTGGTCGATCAAGCTGTATTTTTTACAAATGACTATGTTTCTCCGGTGAAACGTAAGTATGCGTTCCACTGGCAAAATGCCGATGATAGCTGGCTAATGCGCTTGGATAATGCTCCTCATTTTCCTACACTAGCGACGTTTCCGCACCACCTTCACGATTACCAGTCGACGTCTGAAACGATAAGTGATAGTGATAACATTACGCTGACGAAAATTCTGGACTATATCAGCCAACATCTGAATCAACCCACTGTGTCATGACGTCTATAACACCACTCCTACAGGCAACACAACAGGCCGCAGCTGCCGTTCGACGGCTTAGCCCGGATCATAAGACCGAACTGCTCAACCGGATTGCTGATATACTGACTCAGCACAAAACTACTATACTGTCCGAGAATCAGCATGACCTTGATCGGATGCCCCCGTCCGACCCGAAATACGACCGGCTCAAGCTCACGGATGCGCGTATCGACGGACTGGCTGCCAGTCTGCGCGACGTAGCCATATTACCCGACCCGGCGGGGGAAGTGTTGATCGACCGGACGATTGAGCAGGGGCTTCAACTCAAGAAGATTGCGGTGCCACTGGGCGTCGTGGGGGTGATTTACGAAGCCCGTCCTAACGTGACAATCGATGTAGCGTCGCTCTGTCTGCGGTCGGGTAATGCCTGCGTACTCAAGGGTGGCAAAGAAGCTGATTCGTCCAACCGGTATCTCGTTGGCCTGATTCAATCGGTACTGACAGAGTTCAACGTGCCGACAGCCGCTGTTACGCTGCTCCCCCCCGACCGGGCCGTTGTTGCGGAACTGCTAACAGCAACCCGCTACGTCGACATTATCATTCCGCGCGGATCTGATGCACTCATTCAGTATGTTCGTCAGCATTCGCTCGTCCCGACGATTGAAACCGGCGCGGGCGTCTGTCACGCGTACGTTGAAACATCGGCCGATCTGGATAAAGCCGTGGCCATTGTCGTCAATGGTCGGGTGTCACGACCATCGGTTTGTAACAGCCTCGACTGCGTACTGGTCGATAAGACGATTGCTGACCGGTTTTTGCCCATGCTGGTCGATGCTTTTCGAAAATGGAACGTCGAGGTGTTTGCTGATGAGCCGTCATACGCCATTTTCAGGCAGGCCGGCTATACACAACTACAGCCCGCTCAGCCTGACGATTTTGGCCGGGAGTTTCTGGATTATAAATGTGCTATAAAGGTCGTATCGGGTATCGAGGAAGCGCTTTCGCACATTCAGACGTATTCGTCGCGGCATTCGGAAGCCATCTTATCGCAACGTCAGCTACTAATCGACCAGTTTCTGCGGGAAGTAGACGCGGCAGCCGTTTACGCCAACGCGTCGACCCGCTTTACCGACGGCGGTGTGTTTGGGTTGGGTGCTGAAATCGGCATATCGACGCAGAAACTGCACGCTCGTGGTCCGTTTGCGCTCGAAAAACTAGTCACCGAAAAATGGATCGTCATCGGCGACGGTCAGGTCCGGTGGTGATGTACTAGCCTATACGTAACGACGCCCGGACCACAGGTCCGGGCGTCGTACTTATTGAACAGCGGTAACTGGTCGAAACCGGATCTTCAAGCCATAATCTTTTCCTTTCGAGACGTCTTTGAGCGTCACCTGCGCGCCATCGGAACCCGTCCAGGTCGTTGTTCCATCAACGGTCTTTGGCTGACCGTACCGGGTCGTGAAGTAAGGCGTCAGTTCCTGCTGATAGGTCGTCACGGAAGGCTTGCTGTTTAAAAACAAGTCGACATCGATACCCGACACTTTGTCGTTTTTCCGGTAATACAGCATATCTGCCGATTCCAGATTCTTGAATTCGATCGTATAGCCGACGTGGTTGGCATCCTGCTCGAATGGCTTTTCAGGCTCGTGTTCAGCCACGGCCGTAAACGGATCGCCAAGGTTAATCTTCCGCCAGTGACTGTCTCGGGTTAGCCCCAGATTGGCCAGTTGGGGTGGCATCGGCTCGGGTAAGTAGTCGGTAGCCGGGTCAACTTTATCGGTGGCAGCTACCGAGTCAGCCATCTGTGTATTCTCCTGCTTTTTCGACTGGCAGGCCAGTTGTGTGACTACTAAACCTGCAATCAGCAGGGAA
>JAKONH010000101.1 GCA_022702045.1 Spirosomataceae bacterium | reverse complement strand
GGTATGGCCTACGTATTAGGTAAAGTTGTATTCTACCCCCTTTCTAATGGGCGGTCCGACGGGTCGGAGGTTTTGGGAAGGACGGCCGTTTCCGTGGGGTACCGAGCAGTAATTATAACACTATCATACCGCACTGTAAACTAGTTTCTGTAATGTAATAAACCATATTTTAGTCTACGCAGTACATCGGGGTTAGTTCGCACTTTACTACGTAGTTCTACGTAATTAGGGGGTGCTGCGGTTGGAGTTGGTTGAGAAGCGAGCCGTTCTTTAATAGATTTCGCTCAGTATTAACTAACTCCACTTACACCATGTTCCCATTTACTAAAGACGCAGGCCGTTTTCTCAACGAAGAAGAAAGCAACGATATGACGGGTACTTATCTCAAACGTAAACACGAGATGGGTATTAGCGATGACGTATGTGTTCGTTCCGAGTTTTTCGGTCTTGATCAAGTCATGCAATTGCTTAACAAGCCCGGTTGCGTAGGTTTGCGTGTTCATCAGGCAAAGCGCCGGGAAGACGACAACGGTACCCCTGACGAATCGGGTTCGCTGAAGCCCCGTGTGTTGATGACGGCTGTTGATGAGAACGGACACGATATAACTGCTCGTACGGCACAAACGGGCCTCAAGGACGATCCTGATGGCGATAACTCAACATTGGGCGATGGCTTCCCATGCCCTCAACACTGTCCTAAATAATTAATATTGAAGTATGCTGGGTAGACTGCTAAATTATTTCGCTGCATATCCAATTGATTTTGCTACTTATCTATTTAGCAGTCTTCCAGTTATAGTGAGTCTACTTAAGTCAAAGTATCTCATCAGCTCTTCTAAATTCATTGTCCTTTTCTTTACCTGGTTTTTCTTAAAAGAAACGTACTCTCTTTATTTAGCATTTACAGCACCTAGTAATCTTTTTCTGCAGAACATAGAGCCAATTTTTGAAACTATACTCTGTGGTCTCGTTTTTTATTACGCTATTGATAAAGCACTTGAGCGAAAGATTATTAGCTTAGGGGGTACTGTTTGTACATTATTACTGATTTATTTCTATCAAAGTGAAGCTGTTTCAGCACTTAGTCTTTCTATCTTCAGAGTTTACGCTATAATACTTACGTTACTATATTTCAATCGATTATTGACGGACATGCACGCCGTCAGTATCATGCATCATACATTATTTTGGTTTTCGTCAAGTTTACTGCTTTACTCAGCAGGTACATTCTTCATCGTTTTATTTAGCGAGTACTGGTATCAGGGGATGGACAAAGTACCGGCCGCCGTTTTCGATCAGTACTGGAACGCCAGCCAAATACTATTTATCATTTTCGCTGTTCTGTCCGCCGTCGGCCTCTGGATGAGCAAACATGACCGACGGACTATTTAAGTGGTACACGATACAATAATTAGCCTTTTTTAATCATAAGTAATTGACTTCCGGTAGTTCGTAGCCCATTTTTGTTGTTCTTATCCACTACTATAATGCTGGTAATGAGCACAGGGATGACAGTTGTTATCGGTTCCGCCGTCTTGGTGGGGATGGCGGTGTTCATTATTGTTTTCGTGATCTACTACCAGCAGCGACAAGCCAAACAGCAGCTAGCGCTCAAGGAAATTCAGGAACAGCACCGGCGCGAACTCATGGCCGCTACCTTCCGGGGGCAGGAAGCCGAGCGACAACGACTGGCCGAAGACCTGCACGATAGTATCGGCACTATGTTGTCGGTAACGAAGATGAGCCTGAATCAGTTGAACCGGCAATTAGATGACGCGGAGAACCGGCGGGGGCAGCTCCATAAAACCCGCGACATGCTCGACGAAACGATGAGCAACGTCCGACGCATCAGCCGGGATCTGGTCCCCACGACGCTACAGCGATTCGGGCTGCTGGCCTCTCTGGAAGAACTGGCCGATCGTGCAACCAACGACGAATTGCGGGTCGTGCTCGATTGTCCGTCGTCAGTCGACCACCTGCCCCAGGCCTTGCAGCTGGCATTTTACCGCATTTCGCAGGAGTTACTCAATAACGCGATTCGCCACGCGCGGGCTGAAACCATCACGATTCAACTATACTGTGTCGGCCAGGATGCACGGTTATCAGTGATTGACGATGGTGTTGGCTTCGATCTCGACACGATACTGGAAGACAGAAAGGCAGGGCTGGGGCTGCGCAATATCGAAAGCCGGCTGAGCGTCGTCGATGGTCACGTTACGTTCGACGTGGCGCCGGGCCGGGGTTCCCGTATTCATGCCCAGGTATCGCTCGACACACCACTACTTATGACGTTAACGAACTGATAAAAAACCCGTTACTTTTGTTTGCGGCTGCGCTATCTTACCGACTAAGGCTACGTACTACCTATCTGTTTCCTCTGACTAACCACTGACTGTATGCGAAAAATTCGACTTGCTCTTTGTGACGATCACACACTGTTTCGGGCCGGAATGGCGACTCTTCTGGGTCAGGTACACGACTTTGACCTGGTTCTCGAAGCCGCCAATGGACAGGAACTCATCGACAGGATTGCCCGCAAGACGCCCGACGTCGTACTGCTCGATCTCCAGATGCCCATTATGGACGGTACGGCGACCGCCGATCATCTTCGGGAGAAGTATCCACTCGTCAAGATCATCATCCTGACCATGCACGACGAAGATCGGATGGTGCTTCACCTGCTGGAAAAAGGCGTTGGTGGTTATCTGCTGAAGGACGCCGAAGCGGACGAAGTCGAACGGGCTATTCGCAAGGTGATGGACGACGGTGTGTATCTGAACGAGTTCGTCTCACGCGCCATGCACCGCCGAATGACAAACAAACCAACCGGGCTCACCACCTCCACCAGCCCGTTCTACAACAGCAAGGTTCTGCTGTCGGAGCGCGAGAAAGAAGTGCTGTCGCTGCTGTGCGACGGGTTGTCGACAAACGAGATTGGCGAGAAGGTTTGCCTGAGTCCGCGCACGGTAGAAGGCCACCGCCTGCGCATCCTGGAAAAAACCGGCACCAAAAATACGGCAGGGATGGTGGCCTACGCCTTCCGCAACCACCTCGTCTGACTTACAAACTTCCCGTTCGCCCGCCGTCGACGGGCACATTGATACCATTGATTGACGCTGCGGCTGGTGTGCAGAGAAATGCTACAGCCGCAGCTACCTCTTCCGCCGTCACAAAGCGACCCGTCGGTATGTCGCGCAGCATCGTCTCGGCGACTTCTTCCTCCGACTTCCCGGAGCTAGTGGCCCGCATGCGGATAACCGATTCCAGTCGGGACGTCTGCGTATAGCCGGGTAGCACATTGTTGACGGTTACGCCAAACTGCGCGACTTCCAGCGACAGCGTTTTGCTCCACTGTGCGACCGCACCCCGGATCGTATTCGACACCCCTAACCCGACAATAGGTTGTTTAACCGACGTACTGATGATGTTGACAATTCGACCGTAACCCGACTGCTTCATCGATGGCAGTACCGCCTGTACCAGCGCCTGATTGTTCAGCAAGTGGTTGTGAAACGTCTGAATAAACGCATCCGCCGTTGCCTCGATTAGCGTACCGCCCGCTGGCCCCCCCGTGTTGTTGATCAGTATGTGCATGTATGGATAGTTGGTCAGATGCTGCTGAACAGCCTGTGACACCGCGCCCTCCTGACTAAAATCAGCCACGATGTATCGGTGTGTTTGGCTCTTGCTCGTATCCAGCGTCGCCAGTGTTTGCCGCAGGCTATCTTCGTTACGCGCCATCAGCACAACGGTAGCACCCAGTTGAGCCAGTTCAACCGCCGACGCCCGCCCGATTCCCTGCGTACTGCCGCAGACAAGCGCCGTTTTGCCTGTTAGATCAAGATTCATATACTGCGTTGTTTTTTGTCGTACTTCCAAATTTGGCAATCGTTCTGTTCGTTGCCTTGTCGTATGTCTATTCGCCCGCTTATTCTGCTACTGTTATTTTCCTGCCTGACTATCGCTTCGATGGCAGCTCCGCCCAGCCATAGTGGCTGGGATCGTTTGCTGAAACAGTACGTCAACGAGCGCGGCATGGTCAATTACCAGGGGATGAAACGCGATCAGGCCCGGCTGCAAACGTACCTCGACCTGCTTAGCCAAAACCCGCCCGCGCCCGACTGGTCGACGAATGAGCAGATGGCCTACTGGATCAATGCGTATAATGCGTTCACGATACAGCTCATTCTCGACCACTATCCCGTCAAGAGTATCAAAGATATCGGCTCAGCGGTGCAGATTCCTTACGTCAACAC
>JAKONH010000093.1 GCA_022702045.1 Spirosomataceae bacterium | reverse complement strand
ACCCGGTGCGGGCAACCCAACGACGTCGATGTAGGTCTGCCCCTGATACGCTTCGTTGGAAAAGGCCACGAACTTGTTGCTGTTGGTCGCCCCGGCGAAGGTCAGGTTGTACCGGAAATCCTTACCCGTAACGACGGCGGCATTCAGCTGAATCTCCAGACCGGAGTTCTGCATGGTCCCGACGTTGGCGAAGGTCGACCCTTGTACGTTGGGTGGGTTCGGCACCGTATAGCTGCCCAGCAGGTCCTTGTTGGTCCGGACGTAATAGTTCAGGCTACCCGTCAGGCGGCTGTTTTTGAACAGGTCGAAGTCGAGCCCGACGTTGAAATTGATCGCTTTTTCCCAGCGCAGGTCGTAGTTGGTGTTCTGACTGGGGCCCCACACCTGATACGACGTGCCGTTGTAGAGGTAGTAGCCGTAGCCGCCGTAGGTATCCAGAGACAGGTAGTTATCAAAGTCTTGGTTACCCGTTACGCCGTAATCGGCCCGCAGCTTTAGTTCATTCAGCCAACCCGTATTCTGCGCGAATTTCTCCTGCGTAATCCGCCAGCCGACCGATGCCGCCGGGAAATACCCCCACTTATTATCGTAGCCAAATTTCGACGAGCCTTCCCGGCGCACACTGGCCGACAGGTAGTATTTCTGGTCGAAGTCGTAGTTGACCCGCCCAAAGAAGCCGACCAGTTTCGAGCTGTTCCGGTATGAGCCAACGTTGTTGATACCCGCCTGCAGGTTCCACAGTCCCGTACCCAGGTTATTATAGGTCAGTATGTTCGACGGGAAGTTCTCGTTAGCCGCGTTAAAGCCTGACGACATAAACAGCTGATAGGAATAGCCGCCCAGCACCTTTACCGAGTGCTTGCCAGCGTCGAGCGCGTAGTTGCCCGTCCACTCGAAGCTTTTCTGGTCATTTTCGTCCAGCGCCTGCGATCCCGTGTTCCGCCCCGACCCATTGACAACCGTTGTCAGCGTCGATGGCGTAAAGCCGAAGTTGCGGAAGGACGAGCTAACCTCACCCAGCGTAACCAACGTCGACAGGTTATCGAGGAGGTTCAGTTTGAACGATGCGTTGATGTCGAGGTACTTGATCTCACTGCCCGACAGCACACTTTTGGCGCTTTCGACCGGGTTGTTGGCAAAGAAGCCCGAGGTGATGTACGCGTACTTACCCGACTGATCGAAGATGGGCTGCGTTGGGTTGAGCGTCAGCGCGTAGTTGAAGCCGCTGTAGTCGGCGTTGCTGGTTTTGGCGTAACGCGGAGCAGCCGAAAACGTGAGCGCGTACAGGTTATTGGCCGAGGTATGGTTGATGTTGACCCGTCCGCCGTATTCCTGTTTGGCTGACCGCAGATCGACACCTGTCGCGTTGCGGTAGTCGAGCGAAGTGAAGTAGTTCGTTTTGCCGTTACCGCCCGAAAACTGAAGCGTATGTTTCTGCGAAAACGCCGGGTTGCGGCTAACCGACTTCATCCAGTCGGTATTACCGCCCAGATCGACCCCACGGTTGTTAGCCAGAAACTCGTCTTTCGGCAGCACCGACAGTTTGTTCGTGATAAAATCGAACGAGGTGTAGCCGTCGTAGAAAATGCGCGACTGATCGGAGCCTTTCTTGGTCGTGATCACGATCACGCCGTTGCTACCGCGCGTTCCGTAGATGGCCGACGCAGCACCGCCTTTCAGCACGTCGATCGACTCGATTTCGTTCTGGTTGATATTGTCCAGGTTCCCGCCCGGAATACCGTTGATGACGAAGAGCGGCCCCAGCCCGGCATTTCGCGACGACACCCCACGCAACTGAATACTTGGCGTCGAGTTGGGGTCGCCCGCTGCCGTGTTGGTAATCGACAAACCGGCCACTTTCCCCTGCACCGCCATCAGCGGGCTGTTGCTGCCCACCCGCAGCAGATCGCCCGACGACAGGTGCGTGACGGCGCTCGTTACCTCTTTGCGGTTGAGCGAGCCATACCCCACGACCACGACTTCGTTGATCGACTTGACGTCGGGTTGTAACTGTACACTGATCGTTGTCTGATTGCCGACCGCCACTTCCTGCGATGCATAACCCACGAAGCTGAACACCAGCGTCTGTGGACCGTCGGGAATCGTCAGCCGGTACGTTCCCGACGCGTCGGTGACCGCCCCCCGGTTCGAGCCTTTTATGGCTACGGTTACGCCCGGCAACCCCGCTCCTTTCTCGTCGGATACTACCCCGGAAATTGTCTGTTCGGCCGCGACCTCAATCGATTCACCCGCTTCGTTGAGCTGAATGGTCATGGATTCGGCTACCGTCCGGGCCAGTATGATCTGCTCTCCAGCCACCGTGTAGCTCACCTGCAATGGCGTCAGCAGCTTGTTCAGTACGTCCTGCAGCGTACTGTTCTGCACACGCAGTGAGATAAGCTGCCGCACCCGGACCACCTGCGGGCTGTACGAAAACTTGACCTTGGCGACCTGCTCCAGCGTCCGCAGCACTGATTTAACAGACTGTCGCTCAATAGATAAGCTAATGCGCCGGTTCAATAACTCGGGGGCAGGCAGGTCGGTCGCCTGCGTCGCCCGTGCACACTGTACTAGCAGCAGCGCCACTACCAGCACGATTCGTTTGTAAACAGGCAAATAATAGTTTATCTGTTTCATTGACTTACTTGGTTGAGTTTAGGAAATAGTCGTCATACCTGAGCGCATTGACGCTCTGAAAAAGAAATAGGAAATCATTATGAGCGGTGTGGGGTAAGTTGGGGGTCGTTACAGACAGGAGCCGCCGTTGATCACGATCTGTCCGTCGACCATATCGTACGTTGCACCGACCGTTGCGCAAATGATGCGTAGCTTGCTGGCGAACGGTTCGTTTTGGAGCGACGCCGTGAGCTGACAGCTGGCCAATGCTTCTTTGTTGTAGCGGATGTCGATGCCGTAGGCGTCCTGCAAGTCCTGAATCACCTGCGGCATCGGTGCATCGTTGTAGGTGAACGCGGGCGTTGCGGACCGTTCGCGGCTGGGTGGGCGCACGACAACCTGCGGCAGATCGACGAGTTGTTTGATGAACTGATCCGACTGCCGGTTGAAAACAACCTGCTGATTCGGCATCAGCAAAACGCCGTGTTGCTTGTTGGCCGTTCCCACCACTTTATCGCGGTAAACCGCGACCTGCCCCGACTGCACCTGCACATGTACACTGCTCTCCCCGGTATACGCCCGAACGACGAACCGAGTACCGAGCACCTTGGTAACCAGTTCATTGGCGTAGACTAGAAATGGCTTCTCCGCATTCTTCGTCACGGCAAACGTGGCTTCACCGGTAAGATAGACCGCCCGATTTTTCTGACCGAAAGTGCGCGGATAACTGACCCGGCTGTTCGGTGCCAGCACGACCGTCGACTGATCGGGCAGCGTGATTTTTTCGGCTACCCCGGTGGTATTCGCATACTCCGTAAACGAGGTATCCAGCGTAGCCAGTTGTTCATTATAGATTGATACGGGACGAGTAAACCACCACCAACTGGTGCCAAGCAGCAACACGATCGAAGCCGCTGCCAGCCACCGGACCCGATGAAGCGGCCGTACAGTCGGTTCGGGCACGGGTGTCGGGTACGCGTTGGTTTGCCGGATACGACTCAGCAGATGCTGCACCGTATCGTCCGATAGTTGCGTATGGGCGTAGTCGTAAAGCCCCTGTTCGATCGCCCGCACCAGTTGCTCGGCCTGCTGCCAGGTATTCCGGCGGTGCGGATGAGTCGCCAGCCAGTCGGCCCAGAATTGGTTCGACTGATCGGTGGGGGCAAGTTGATGATCCACGAAGGCATCATCCAGTAAGAAATCCGTTAGGGTAAAGGTGTCGTATGCCGGGTGCACGAGTTGCTGGTTATGTCTGTAGATGACGAAACCGGCAAAACGTACTCACTAAACCCAAAAAAAAATTTGAAAAATTAAAGAAAGGCTGATTATCAAGCGTCTTAATTTCTCAATGGCCCTGAACACCAGATTCTTCGCCGACTGCTGATTGACCGCCAGTATCGCCCCAATCTGGTCGTAATTCATATTTTCGACGAAGCGTAGTTTAAGCGCTTCCTGCTGCCGGGGTGGCAGTTGGGCGATAAGCCGCTGTAGGCGCTGCTGCTGATTATCGGCGGTTTCCAGTGCGTCGAGCAGTTCGGTATCGGGCTCTGCCCACAAAGCCTCGTAATCGGTTTCCAATAAGGGTGTGAGCGGCCGCTCTTTGCGCTCAAGCAGGTGCATGATCCGGTTCTTGAGCGATTTTAGCAGGTAGTACCGAATGTTATCGGGTGTACTCAACCGCTCCCGCTTCGCCCACAATTCAGTAAACACGTCGTGAATACAGTCCAGCACGAACGATTCCGATACCGCAACGAGACTCATGCCGTACCGATACATGGCTTTGATATGCAGTTGATACAGTTGCGTGTACGCTCCTTCATCGCCCTGCTGAAACGCCTGCCAGAGTTGTTGTTCGTTCACTATACTTGGCTCTTACTATCGACTGGTCAGACCAGTCATACGCTACCCATTCAACACAGTAGAACCGAAAAAAGGATCATTCTTTGGTTGATTACCAGAAATTTTTCGCAGCAGATGGCGCCATACCCTGCGATATCGACGTCGAAGATCGGCAGGTATACAGGTCGAAAAAGGTTCTTTCCAATTCACAAGCTGCAGCCTACCGATGTGCTGTTTATTCGATACTTATCTCCCGTTCCAATGGCAAGGTCTCGAATGTAACGTTGGACTCTACCTGTTGATAGACAAGCTGATATCGCCCACGAGGTATACTGGTTGGGATAGTGAATAGCCACCGTCCTTCAGCATTAGCTGGCACCGCATACGTCTGCGATGGGTTAGTGACCGACGTTAGTCGAACCTGAACCCGTAGTGAACCAAGGCCTTCCGGTTTGCTGGAGGAACGTTGGGCAAAAAGATCGATAGAGGTAGGGATACTATAGGTTTGCCCACTTTTGAGTATCACCGGTATAGAGAAAGTTTTACTGGCTGTTAGCAAATAGTCAGTGGACGAATTGTCGAGCTTCCAAGGGAAGATATTATAAATGGCTAGATCATTGAAGCGGCTACCGACGACAATACGAGTCGACAACGCGGTTGGCTGACCATTCTCTACCAGCCGAGCATAATAGTAACCTGCCTTTAGTCCAGCCGGTAGAGCAAAATCCGCTGTGCTACCCCGGTAGGACCTTAGCAAAGGAGCCCTAAAATTTTCGCCGGCCGCATTACTGAGCTGCACACTCAGCTGGCTATCCAGATACAGATTGTATCCATACACACGTAGAACTCTATCTTCCAACGAATTAATCTCAAACATTGTCGAGTTTTCAGACAAGGCTAGTCGGCCTTTCTGAATTGAAATGGTTCCGTCTACTTCCGCCTGACGGCCATTGATTTTACGGACCGCAACTCGATATACGCCCGGTTCGACAAACCCTGGCTCGATGGTAAGCGGCAGACAACTGATTTCCGGAGATCCACAGGTCTGGCTGGGCGATACGGAAAACTCACGCGTTTGCCCAGTTGCCACATTGGTGAGCTGTAACAAGCCAGTAGCACTACTATCGCGAAAATTAATGATGGGAAAATTAATCTGATAGGTTTCCGGCTCCATCGTAATCGTGCGCGACCCAGTGTAGGGGGCGAAAGCCAATGGGCCAGCCACCCGCAGCGTTACATAGTAATCAGTCGTTTGCGGTACAGCTGATTTGCGGACGATGCGTAGATTTCCTGGTTGTAGCCGCCAGTCAGTCCAACCTGGAGCC
The DNA here is from genome assembly GCA_022702045.1 of Spirosomataceae bacterium. Lineage (GTDB taxonomy): Bacteria > Bacteroidota > Bacteroidia > Cytophagales > Spirosomataceae > Spirosoma. The sequence continues at coordinate 25,259 of JAKONH010000093.1, read as the reverse complement.
TGTCGGGAGAACAGGCTAGACTTAGGATAGTCAATGGACGTTTCTGGGGTCAGTTCTACTAACAGTGTGACGCTGGCGTCAGTAAAGCTGGCTGGCAGGGTAACAATAATTTGTTTAGTCGCCTGATCAACCTGAATATTAGCCGGGGGGATGCCCGGCACGACAAACTTGAGTAGGCGCGGCTCACCGTTGGGACCGTAACCCGGATCTACTTCATTCCGCTGACAGCCAGTCAGTGTGTAACCAATTAGGAGAGTCAGCAAAAACAGAATGCGTTTGTTCTGACACAAGTCAATTCGCTGTATAGTTGCTTTCATAACTAACAGATAGCGTAGTTTGACGTAGGTACAGGCAGTAGTATATATAGCCTTATTACGTTGACAAATAAACATAATAAGGCTATGTATTTTTTATTTTACCTGAGTTATAGCCCGCTAATCTGACTTCATTGCTTAAACGCCTGTTTGGTAACAGCACAGCGTACAAAGCGTTGTAGTGACACCATGGTACTCGTAAATACGTTTCGCCCGGCCACTACTGTCCCACTGGCACGAACTGCTCGGGAACGTTCCAGCCTTCGAGCGATACAAGTGGCAGGGTAGCACCGGGCGTGTAGTCCAGCGTAACCGTTTTCTGCTGACCGGGCGGCACCGATACATAATTGTCGCTGTAGAACACGGGCAGCAGCCGCTTTTTCGTCGTCGGATCAACCAGCGACAGGCGGTTGAAAAAGGCAACGGGACTCCCAGCGGGATTGGTCAGCGTCACTTCGACTTTACCAGCAGCCACCTGTCGGGCACTGAGCTTGACTGGTGCTTTTGCCAGTTGCTGCAAGCCCGAATGCGTGCCCGTCGAGTCGGGGAGCCAATACAGGTTGTCGCTGATTGGTTTGCGGTTCAGGTCCAGTAGCTGAAGGTGCAGGAAAGCGCCCTTATCGCGCGTCAGGGTACGGATGGCGCGGTTGATGGGAACGTACGGGCGTACCAGCGTCGGGCCGATTTCTGAGAATACCTGCGTCAGCGTCGTGTCGTGACCGGCCATGTCGTAGACCTTGATCACCATCATCATATCGCGGTAATACTGGAAGGTATTGTTGGCGACCATCACCATGCTGTCGACGGGGTTGTACATGATATGCAGGGGCTCGCTACCGTGATGCAGGCCGTACAGACCGGCATTGGGATCGAGGTAGTAGTCGTATAGTTGGCCACGCATGGCCGTCCACGGGTTCTGCGTTTTCCAGATGATGGTTCCAGTATACCAATCCCACATGTGCGAGGAGAAGCCTTCCATCAGCGCGCGGTACTGATCGTAGTTAACGAGCTGCGCCTTCTTCGCAAAATCGCGGATGTTGGTGGCTTTGCCGTACGGATCGATAGACGCGTCGTAGCCGATGTATTTGTGGTACTGCCAGACCGAATCGACCTTGCTCTTGCCACCCGGCACGTAGACAGGTGCCACGCGGTTGGCGTCGGGCATGAACCGCTCCAGCGACGCATAATCGTTCACCCCTACCGACCCGACTTCCGAATTAAACGGCCAGGTTCGGTACGCCCAGAATCGGTCGACCGGCTGAATGCCATAGGGTCCGTCGCCATTGCCACCGAGGAAGTTAAATGACATCTCGTCGGAGTTCGAGTAGTCGACAAACCAGCGCGTCCCGTCGAGTTTAGGCAGAATCGAGTCACGGAGGGGTGTCATAATGTCCTGCGGCAACGTAATCTCATTCCCCCCGCACCACATAGCCAGCGAGGCATGGTTACGTACCATCTTGATTTGATCGACGGCGGAGGTCAGAAAGAGCGAATGATCGTCGGGATACTGCCGGCGCGTCCACTGATCATCTTTTTTCGCCGGATCGACCCAGCGCCCGTTACAGTCACCCGATCCCCAGAAGTCCTGCATCACCAGCAGTCCGTACTTGTCGCAGGCCTGGTAGAATTCGGGCCGTTCGAGCAGCGCCCCGCCCCACACTCGCATCAAGTTGAGATTCATGTCACGGTGAAAGCGAATCTCGGCGTTGTAGCGTTCGGGCGACAGCCGCAGCATGGCGTCGGACACAATCCAGTTGGCCCCCTTAATAAACACCTTCTGCCCGTTGACCAGGATTTGCCGACTACGGGTCGTGCTGTTCCACTCTGTTTGAACTTCCCGTACGCCGACGTTCAGCGTTTCGGCATCCAACACGGTTTTCGCGCCCGTCACGAACTGCATCGACGCGGGGTACAGGTGCTGCTCGCCATAGCCGTTAGGCCACCACAACCGGGGGTTCGCCAGCGTCAGGGCAGGTAAGTCGATAGTGGTGGTCGTCCGCGGAGCCAGACTCACGTTTTTCGATACGGTCTGTCCGTTCATGCTGTAGCGAACCGTACCGGTTTGTGTCGTAGCAGTGGCGTTTTCCAGCTCGGCCGATACACGAACGGTGGCCGGTTGTTGCGATCCCGTCGGCAGCCGCTTACCGGGCACGACTGTGACGACATGCGGGTTCCGTACGTTGACCGCACCCGTTTTTTCAATGGTCACCTTATCCCAGATACCCGTATTCCGGTCGCGCATGGGCTGAATCCAGTCCCAGCCCGCGACGTACTGATGGGCGACGTTTCGGGCAATGGTGCCGTCGCCCCCCTGCCCGCCGTTGGGGTTCCCAACCGGATCGGGCGGATAGACGATCACGGCCAGCCGATTTTTGCCGTCCTTTCGCAAATAGGGCGTGATGTTGTATGTCTGCCGGAGAAACATGCCCGTAAACCGCTTCGCATTCAGCTTTTGACCGTTTAAAAACACGTCGCAGCTGTAGTTGATGCCCCGAAAATTGAGCCAGACCTGCTCACCCGGTTTTGGCCGATCGGCAAACTCGTTGACAAACCAGTAGGTGTAGTAGTCGCGGCCTGTTCGGTAGATATCGGGAATGGCTTCGTTGTTCATGCCGTAGAACGGGTCGGGCACCTGTTTGTTGGCCAGCATGGTCGTCAGCACAGTGCCGGGCACGACGGCCGGTTGCCAGCCGGTCAGCGCATAGGTCGGGGTAGAAATAGCCGATCCTGCGTCGGTCGTTTTACCGACAGGATTGCAGCGCCAGCCAGTGTTCAGCTCGTAAGTCGTCTGTGCATTGGCCCAGCAGGAAACCAGCATGAGCAGGCCGACAAGGCGGCTGGTAGTTAAGCGATTCATGAAAAGTTACAGATTGTATCGTAAGCCCGCAAGATACGAAAGACGCCCGACGAGGATGGCGGACAACCTGAAAACGAACCCTTATTTGTCGCGTACGCACCGAAAACCGAGGTTGTTACTCCCGCTGCTGACCTCCCCTTTCCCCCGGCTACCGGCTTTGTAGCGGGTGCAATACTGATCGCTGCACAGAAACGACCCACCTCGCTGCACCCGCTTGACGCTCCCCGGCTCATCGGGGTCGTAGCTGTCGGCAGGTCCCTGTGGGTTGGCCGCGGGCGACTGGCCGTAGTAGTCGGGGCGGTACAGATCCTGACACCATTCCCAGACGTTGCCGTCCATGTCGTAAAGGCCGTAGGGATTGGCGGGAAAGCGTTTCACGGGCGCGATACCGGCAAAGCCGTCGGCCTGCGTGTTGCGCTGCGGAAAGTCACCTTGGTAGAGGTTGGCCACCCATTTACCGCCGGGTTGCTGCGTGTTTCCCCAGTAGTACGATTGCTCCTCCAGCCCGGCCCGTGCAGCAAATTCCCATTCCGCTTCGGTTGGTAACCGTTTCCCGGCCCAGCGGGCGTAGGCCACCGCATCGTCGTAGCTGACGTGCACGACGGGTTCATTCTCGTGCCCGCGTATCGAACTGCCGGGCCCAGTCGGATGCTGCCAGTTTGCCCCGCCTATGTACTGCCACCATTGCAACGGGTTGTCGAGCGACACGGCCTGTGTCGGGGGCGTAAACACAGCCGAACCGGGCACCAGCTTATCGGCCGGCACGTCGGGATAATCCGCCGGATCGAGTGGTCGCTCGGCGGTTGTCCGGTAGCCCGTCTGCTTGATAAACCGGGCAAATTCAACATTGGTCACCTCATGACTATCCATCCAGAAGCCATCGACTGTAACGCTATGTACGGGGCGGGCATCCGCAAACTCATCGCTGCCCATCCGAAACGACCCACCCGGCACCCAGACCATCCCCACCGTATCACCGGTCGCCGTCCGACGGGTCGAAACAGCCGTCGCCATCGCATCGCGCTTGGTATTGGATTGACAGGCTGATAGGATCACAGTCGCGCATGTCACTATAAGCACAGTATCGAATAAACGCATATGCAAGTTCTTTGGAATACACTGTTGCCATTCCGAGCCGGTGGGCAATGACAAACAAGGTTAATAATTCCCCTGATAGCGATGGTCGAAGCGCTTTTGCCGGATGGGGTGGAGCGGAATCTGGAGCCCACCCGTCGATTCGAGCCAGGTAAATACTTGATCTTTCATGTCTTTGGCAATAGCCTGATGCGCCGGACTTCGAATCAGGTTATTCACTTCCTGCGGATCATTTTTCAGATCGTACAGTTCATTGGCATCCCATACGCCGTGATTGAAGATGTATTTGTAGCGATCCGTTCTGACACCGAACATGGTGGGTGTCTGCGGGAAGTCGGCTTCCCAGTAATACTCGTAGAACGCCCGGTCGCGCCAGGGAATACGTTCCCCTTTCAGCAGCGGTAGAAACGAATTACCCTGCATCTGCGCCGGTTTAGGCAAGCCCGCATAGGCCATGAACGTCGGGGCCAGGTCAATGTTCTGCACGACAGATTCCAGCTTCGTACCCGCCCTGACCACCGCCGGGCAGTGCACCAGCAGCGGCACCCGCATCGACTCCTCGTACATGTGTCGCTTATCGATCAGGCCGCGTTCACCGAAGCTAAAGCCATTGTCGCCCATGTACACGACCATCGTGTTTTCCAGTTGTCCGTTCTGTTCGAGCCAGGTCAGTACCCGCCCCACGCTGTCGTCGACGCCCAGCAGGGTTTCGCAGTACTGCCGGTAGAAATCGTTGAAACTGATGGTGCCGTGATACAGAAAATCGACACCATGCCAGCTGTAGCGCTGCTGCTTTACCCAGCTGGGCATGTCGGCCATGTTCACTTTCAGCGCGGGGTTCACGCCCGATTCGCCCGGCGCGGTCTCATTCCACCGCTTACTGCTGTCGGTAGCCGTCAGGTACATGGTTTCGGGATACTGAATTGGTGTGTTCCGAAACGCATTCCGGTGCCGTTTGGCGGGCTGAAAACCAGCGTGTACGGCTTTGTGCGACAGGTACAGGCAAAACGGTTTGCTCTTGTCGAGCGTCCCCAGCCACTTCAGGGCGTAATCGGTGAGCAGATCGGTGGTGTAGCTGCTGTCGGTATAGGTTATCTGTTTCCCGTTGATATTGAACGTCGGGTTGTAGTAGTCACCCTGTCCTTTGAAGCTGAGCCAGTAATCGAAGCCGGGCTGTGGGGCGTCGTCGGTATTACCCATGTGCCATTTGCCCAGAAACGCGGTTTTATAGCCCGCCTTCCGCAGGTATTGCGGAAAGAATTTCAGGCCCGGTGTCAGGGGCGCAAAATTGTCGACCACCTTGTGCGTATGCGCGTACTGTCCCGTCAGGATGCTGGCCCGGCTAGGCGAACACAGGGCGGTGCTGACAAAGGCGTTCTGTACGTGTGCGCCTTCGCGGGCCAGCCGGTCGAGGTTAGGCGTTTGCAGCCCCGGCACTTTCCCGGTAAAGCCCATGAAGTCGTACCGGTGGTCGTCGGCCAGTATAAAAATGATGTTGCGCGGCCGGACAGGCGCAGTTACCTGCGGTCGGAAGCCAGCCAGCGCACCGGCGATGACCACGACGGCAAACCCGGCTACGAGATAGTGTTTCATTCAGTCTAAGCCGCCGGGCGGCCCCGTTTAATTCGTGTGATTTGTACTGTCTTGAACTGTGATTTTTTTTGATTGCGTTGATTGCGCTGATTTACAGAAAGCAGCGTGACAATCACAGCCCATCAATGCAATCAGAAGAATCAACGTTCAAGATTGTCTGAACTGTGATTTGTCTGATTGCATTGATTCGAAAAAAGTAGCAAGAAAATCACAGTCTATCAAAGTAATTACATAAATCACGGTTCAGGATAATACTACGGGCCGCTTGTGGGCAATGGCGTAGAGCCAGTCGGGCCACGGTGGCCGACGGACGAAACACTTTCAGAAAAATATACTGGGCGTAATCCTGGTCGGCCTGTCTGTCATTCAACAACGACAGACAGGTGTGGTATACCTTACCCCGGTAGCGCCGGTCGAAGTTGTCGATCGACGAGGCCGTCTGAAACACCCAAATGAGTAGCTCGTCGGTTAGGATCTATTTTTTCATGGTTGTTGATGAATGGGTAGGCAACAAACAAAAACCTCCATCTGTCGACAGGGCCACATCCTTTCGGGATGGACTCTGTCGACAGATGGAGATTATACGCAACGCTTAGAATACGAGCAGCCTGACGGTCTGCCGCTGGGTGAGGCTACTCACCTGCAACAGCACCTGCCCTTTTGCATCGCCCAGGGGCAGGCGTACCCGTTCGACAGTACCGGCCTGGTCGATCCGTTGCGCGTGCACCAATTTACCCTGCATATCGGTCAGGTTGAGTTGCACAGATTGTCCGCTGGCTCCACGGATCTCCACCTCGACGGTATTACCGTAAATGGGGTTCCCCAGCACCCGAACCACCAGGGCTGATTCGGCTTCGATCAGGCCAACCCGGCTCGCGGGGTTGCAAACCGCTAGCCAGTTGTAGCGGTAGGTGCTAACCGCCGAACCTTGCTGAGCACTCAGCGAGCGACGAACGCACCAGCCACATTCCTATTGTGCTGCTCACGGCCCGGGCGGCTATAGACGATCGGCTAACGGGCTTACAGCGGGGGGGCGACGCGTATCTGGTCAAGCCGTTTCAGCGGGAAGAGTTACTCCTTGTGCTGAGTAATCTGCTACTAGCCCAACGGCGTTTACAGCGCTATTACAGTCAGCGGGCGCTGGGTAACGTACAGCCCAGTCCGGTTCAGCCTGTGGAAGCCGATGCGCTGGAAGATCAGTTCATTAATAAACTACGCAGCACACTGGAACAGCATCTGGCCAATGACGGGCTGGATACTGAGCAAATCTGTCAGTTGATGGGCATGAGTCGAAACTCGTTGTACCGCAAGACGCTGGCGTTGACGGGTATGTCGGTCATCCCGTACCTGCGCGCGCTTCGCCTGCAAAAAGCTGAAGCACTGCTGAAAAACACGTCGATGAGCGTGGCCGATGTTGCCTATGCGGTCGGCTTCGAAAATCCTCGCTATTTCAGCCGGGTTTTTTCGGAAGAGAAAGGCATCTCCCCAAGCAGCTTCAGAGACACGGCGCAGGCAGTACGGTAGCGGGACCGGGTTTGGACAAATTGGCCTCTTGTATTAGCGCGTCGGTCTTTTCTAGCAGATCCTGTGGAATTGCCGTGTTCGGGCATCTTGTTAGGAAAAACTGATGCGTCTATTTTTCCTCGTCTGCCTTTTCTTCAGTCTGTACCCACCCGCTGCTCAATCGCAGAACGAGCAGCAGACTGGCTATGCCGACCTCGTGATCAACGGCTCGACCAGCTGGCTCCTGACGCGGGCCGGCAGTCTTGAACAGGCCAATTTGCGCACGATGCAGGCGACAGTCATAGCGCCACCACAAGCCCCGCGCCTGGTAGCTATCGCTAAAGATACCGCGAACAAGCTTGTCGTAGCTGACTCCGCCGGACAGATCTGGCAACGCGACGAACAGACACGGCAGTGGTCGATAGTAGCAACCTGCCCCCATGCGTCACCCTATGCGCTCATTGTGGATCGTCACAATCAGTATCTGATCATACACCCGCTCGGCATCTGGACATCGGACACGCGTGGTAACTACTTCCCCGACGACTCGCTGTTACTGAATAAAGGCGTGCGGGGCGGTATGCGAACAACACGCCAATGGGAAGAGAAACCAGTATGGCTACTAGACAGAAAAGACCAACTTTGGCTGGGCTTCGACTACGGCGAATGGGGTGGCCTGCTCTTCGTTTTCAACACGCATCGGCATCAGCTCGTGCAACCCCATCCGGGCGATTTTGATCTGGCGTTTAATCCTATCGTTTCGATCACGCAGGCTGGTCAATCTCTGTACCTTGCCGGTTCCATGCGACACATGCTTACCCAAAGTCATATCGCGCGGGTTACAAAGCTGACGGCAACGACCGTCTTTACAAGCGAACCCTGCTGGGATCATGTAGCCGGGCGGGAGTCGGCGCTCGTTCATGGCCAGTCGATCAGTCTGCTGGCATTCAGCCCCAGCGACAACCAGTTATATGCCTGCATCGATGGTGCGATTGTGAAGGCGAACGTTACAAACCGGTCGGCGCACCTCGACCGCTGGACGCAGGTCATTCCGAACAGTCCTACGGCTAGCGACAGGCTCGTCAGGATGGCCTTCCCGCCCACCGGTCAATTGGTGCTCCTGTACAGGAACAGGGGTTTAGGCTTGTTCGACGGTAAAACGATCCGGTTTGTAAAGCCATTGACTCAGCCAAAAAATGGTTGAAAAATTACTGACAAAGTCCAGCTGGTATATACCTACCTAGGTCGATAGTAGACGGGTCCGTTATTGGTCTTTAGCAACAACTGCCTTTTCCCTTCGCACCTGTATGTCATCCTCCCTGCGATTGCTATACCTTGGTCTGCTTGTCGGACTGATGGGGTGCCGGACGACGTCGGAGCTGACCACTGTGCCGTCCCCACCCGACCGCCCGACGCCCCCAGTCACCACGCCGACCGAGGTTACGCTGACCAACCCGACGCTGTATGTCGGCAGTTTCGATAGTCATCTGTACGCCATCGACACAACGGGGAACGCACGCTGGACCTTTCGCGCCGACACAGCCATTCAATCCAGCCCCGTCGTGGCGTATGGGCGGGTGTATGTCGGCAGTAACCGCAACCATATCTACGCCGTCGACGCGCAGAATGGCACCTTACACTGGCAGTATCAGACGGGTGGAGCGGTTGTGTCGAGCCCAACAGTTGCCAGCGGTCGGTTATTTGCGGGTTGCCTCGATGGCAAGATCTACGCGCTCGATGCCACGACGGGCAATCAGCTGTGGACCTACCAGTCGACCCACGGCATTTACGCCAGCCCGGCGCTGGACGCGAACCTGTTATACGCGGCTGGCCTGAATGGCCGGGTCGACGCGCTTGATCCGGCGAGTGGCACCCTACGCTGGTTTTTCACGACCGGATCGTATTTGCTGTCGAGTCCACTTGTCGAGAACGGGGTCGTGTACGTGGGGAGCACGGACAATACGTTCTACGCCCTCGACGCCCAGACGGGTAAATCACGCTGGACCTACAAGGCTACGTCGGCCTTTGTCGGTAGCCCGGTCGTGGCCGACGGCATCGTGTACATCGTCTGCTCCGACTGGCTGCTGTATGCATTCAACGCGCTATCGGGTCAATCGCTGTGGACCTTCCCGTTAGGCGATTTCAATCCCGCCCAGCAACAACAGACGAGTCCCGTCGTGGCTAACGGACGGTTGTATGTCGGAAGTCGTAACCGCTTTCTGTACGCGCTCGACGCCAGGACAGGTGCCTTTCAATGGCAGTTCGCCACAAATTTCGACCTCTATGCAACGCCACTGGTCCTCAACGGGGTCGTGTACATCGGAAGTACCGACCGGTCGCTGTATGCACTCGAAAGTCGTACGGGTCAGCGCAAGTGGTCGTTCAAAACGGGCGACATTCTGTTTTCCAGCGCGACGAGCGCCCTAAAAAGCGGTATCACCGGCAGGTATCCAACGATCAGCGGAGCGGGAAAATAAGCTCGGTTTTCGGTATACGGTTTTCGGTTCACTAGTTTCTGTATACTACCGTGCAATACACTGCCGTGCCATTGATTGACGCCACGGTGGCCACCATAAACTGAAAACCGTATACCACAAACGGCCATGTCCAAACCCATCCTCCTTCTCCTCCTCACCTGGTTGGTGCTAGGCTGCGTCAGTGCCTATGACCCGGAGCTGTCGTTCAACGCCGATCTGGTCGTTGTCAACGGCATGATTACCGATCTGGCCGACGCACAGACGATCAGCCTGACCCGATCCCGGTCGCAGCGTGACAGTGCCGATGTCGTGACGCCCATTCGCCGAGCACAAGTCGACATACAGGTCAATGAGACAACGACGGTCCGGCTGACCGAATCGCAGCCCGGCGTTTACGCGTTCCCAGCTGACTTCCGGGGGAAGGTGGGTAGTCGGTATCAGTTACGCTTCACCACCGAAGAAGGCGATTCCTACGCGTCAACGGTCGAAACCATGACGGCCGTACCAGCCATCCAACGGACTTACGACCAGTTTACGCTGACGGGGCCAATCGTCCGCGCTGATGGAACACCCGTTCCGGCCAACGACGTGTACATCGATTTTCAGGACCCCGCCGGTACCCGCAATTTCTACCTCTGGCGCTGGCGACTCTACGAAACCCAGCTTTGGTGCGCGACCTGCAAACAAGGACGTTACCTGATCCGCGACATCGGACCGGTGGGTGCCGGCCCACTCGACGTTGTCGGCTGCGTACCCGACCAATCACTGGGTTACAGTAACTTGTATGACTATGCCTGCCGTGGACAGTGCTGGGACATTTTCTACAGCAGTGTCATCGACACCTTCTCCGATGTCTACACCAATGGTCAATCGCAGGTGGGGCATAAAGTGGCCAGCATTCCCATTTACCAGCTCGACCCGGCACTGATTGTCATCGAACAACTGTCGATTTCGGCGGACGCCTACCGCTACTACAAGCTGTTTGCCGATCAGGTGCAGAACACCGGGACGCTGGCCGATTCGCCCCCCGCGCCCATCGCCGGAAACGTGAAAAATATAACTAATCCGCAGGAAAACGTCGTCGGCTATTTCACGGCGGCCTCAGTGGCGATTAGTCGATACAAAATCAAGCGGCAGAACGTGGTCGGGGGGCGGTATCAGGGATTATTTCTGGCACAGACCGGCCGGTTACCCAATGTCGACCCTGGCAACGGCTCTATCTTTGGACAGGGTATTCCGTCGGCCGTTTGCGTGCCAAGTGCCACCCGAACCGATTTACTTCCCGAAGGCTGGAACCAGTAACTCGTTATCGACACCTCATGATTCAGCGATTTATAGCCTATTCTTTCCGCCTTCACCAGCGTATCCGGCCGTTGCTGCTGGTGTTGCTGACAGCGACGATAACACTGGCTCAGACCGAGATACGGCTGTACGAAGGCCCCGCCCCCGGCATCGAAGCCCAGATACGGCCGGAAACCACGCAACCCGACCGGTCATTCAACCGGGTGGTGTACAACGTTAGCACCCCTACCCTGACGGCTTACCTCCCCGATCCGGTGAAAGCAACAGGGCGGGCCGTCCTGATTTTCCCCGGCGGGGGATTGAGTCGATTGCTGATCGATGAACAAGGCGCTTTCGTGGCGCAGCAACTGGCCGAAAGTGGAGTAGCTGCCTTCGTCGTCAAATACCGACTCGTTCAGCGACCGGTCGGCAGCAGTGCCGCCCCGCTTCCGCCGTTGCCCGACAGCGTTCATGACAGCGCCCTCACACGGGCCGTTGCCGATGGGGCAACGGCATTGACGTATATCCGGCAACAGGCGTCGACGCTGGGTATTCAGCCCAACCGAATTGGGTTGCTTGGCTTTGCGGTTGGCGGCACCGTGGCCCTGCGCCTGGGAACAAGCTCGGCTATCGCTCAGCCGCCCGCGTTTCTGGCATTGGTAGACCCGGATGTCGCTACCCTGTCGGCCAGCCCCATTCAGCCTACCACGCCGGCTTTGTTTCTGGTTACCGCCACCAACCAGGCCCAATCACGGCTGCTGGCCCAGATACAACTCTATCAGGACTGGCTTCGCGCCAAACGCCCTGCCGAGCAACACAGCTATCCAGCCAACGCGACCGACCTAAATGCCCTGTCTATACCACTCGATAACTGGTACGGTACACTAGTCAGCTGGATTAGTGAGCGGTCAGACTCGTCGGCCCAACCGCCCGTTTCACCAGTTCCACCGACAACTCAAACCGCACCCGCGACTGCTCCGACTATGCCCCCATCGGTATCGGTTTTCGCTCCGACAACGCCACCAGCTAACGCAGCTGTTCCGGTTATAGCGCCCGCAGCGAAACCCACCGCAGTTGCTCCGGCATCGGCAGACAAACCGGTCAGCAGCCGTCGTCAGGAACGACCGGCAAGTCGACAGGCACCCGTCTACGTCAGCGGACCGGGTGGACTGGTCACGGGCGTCGTGCGGGACTCGGCGACCGGAAGACCGTTGGCCGGTGCCGCCATCGTTGTCGATTACCGGCGGCACCTGACCGGTACCAGTACCAACGACCGGGGTCAGTACAGCATCGGCCTGTCTGTTGGTGAACATGTACTGGTAGCGCGCCTTGTCGGCTACACACCTGTCCGGAAAATCATACAGGCCAGCAACGCCGGTGCTCTTCGAGTCGATATCAATATGGTTTCGGTATCCAGTCAGCTGGAAGAAGTAGTGGTGACGACGAAAGGATTCGACCAGACGGTTCGACAACCGCTGCTGGGGGTAAGCCAGATCAATATTGCCACGCTGCGTAAGTTACCAGCCGCTTTGGGTGAAGTCGACCTGCTGCGGGGGCTGCAATCGCTGCCGGGGGTGACGAGTGTGGGCGAAGCCAGTAATGGGGTCAATATTCGCGGGGGCACCACCGATCAGAACCTGATTCTGTTGGACGAAACGCCCATCTTCAACCCAACGCATATGTTCGGTCTGTTCTCCGTCTTTCCAACCGACATCCTGAGCACAGTCGATCTGTACAAAGGCAATGTACCGGCGCGGTTTGGCGGACGGGCGGCTTCGGTACTCGACGTGTCGCTACGCAATCCCAGCCTCGATCAGTTTCAGTTATCGGGGGGCGTCAGCTTCGTATCCAATCGACTCACAGCCGACATACCCATCGTGAAGGGTAAACTGGGGCTGCTCGTAGCCGGGCGTGGCGCCTTCAACGACTTTTTATTACCTAGAATTTCGGATCGACTGGCTGGTATTCGCGCCCGCTTCGGCGACGGCGTCACCAAGCTGTTCTGGCGCATCGACGATCGTAACACACTCACGGCGACGGGATACTACAGCAAAGACGAATTTCAGACGGCGCTGCTGGCCAGCTTGCCCAACGTCAACGGGACCACCACCCGCTATGACCATCAGACGATCAACGGTATGGCCCGCTGGTTTCACACGTTTTCGTCAAGTGCGTCGCTACAGACGTCTGCGATCTGGGTCGACTATGTACCGAAAATCCTGGCCCCTGAGCTTAATTCGACCAACAGCGTCACACTGTATTCAGCCGTGCAGCAACGCCAGATCAAGTCGAACCTCAACTATCAGTTTACCAATCAGAAACTGGAAGTCGGGCTGAGCGGCACCCACTACCGAATTAAACCGGGTACACTACTACCCGGTAGCAGCGACCGGGTCAACTACATCACCACGCCGACCGAAAATGGGCTTGAACTAGCCGCCTATGGCGATTACGAGCGAAGCATTAGCCCCGATTTAGCCGTGTCGGCGGGACTGCGCTACTCACATTTCCTGGCGCTTGGCCCGGCGCTGGTACGCCGATATCTTCCCGATCAGCCACGCGACGAGCTGTCGGTTGTTGACTCGGTGCGGTACGGGGCCGGACAGGTCAGCAAACAATACGGTGGCTTCGAACCCCGACTGGGCATTCGCTATTCGCTCAGCCCTACGGCTTCGATCAAGTTCGGTTACAACCTGATGCGGCAGTATTTGCAGGTCGTCACCAACACGACTACACCGTTGCCGACCTCACGCTGGAAAACGTCCGACGCCAACATCCGCCCTCAGATCAGTCAGCTGGTGTCGGCCGGCTATTTTATGACCTTTCACAAAGACATCTACGAACTGACGGTGGAAGGCTACTGGCGTTCGACCGAGAATAGCATCGATTACCGGCCAGGCGCCGATTTCCTGCTTCAGCCGTACCCCGAAACGCAGCTTCTACAGGGCCGTAGTCGTTCGTACGGCATTGAAACGATGCTTTCCAAAAAACGGGGGGAGATGACTGGCTGGCTTAATTATACCTACGCCCGAACGTTCAATCAGGTCTACGAAGGGCCAACCGTCGAACAGAATATCAACGGCGGGGCCTGGTACCGCGCCAATTACGACCGCCCACACACGGTCAATGCATCACTGACGTTCGATGTCGACAAGCACAACAGTTTCGGGTTTACGTTTGCCTACAGCACCGGTCGACCGTATACCGCACCAACCGGCTTCGTCACGATCGATGGGGCACAGTACCCGTATTATGGCGTTCGCAATCAGGCCCGGCTACCCGATTATCACCGGCTCGATTTCGTCTGGAACATTTACAACCCCAGTATGCAGAACCGGCGCTGGCAGGGTAAGTGGGCGTTTACGGTCTACAATCTCTATGGCCGCCGGAACGCGTACTCGGTATTTTTTCGCACCGAAAACGGGCAGACAAACGCCTATCAACTCCAGATTTTTGCCACCCCTATCGCGTCGCTGTCCTACAATTTTATCGTCAAGTAGCAACCCACTCTACCATAGAATATCTCGTTCCGACGGGTGACACCGCAAACAACCAGTTGCTGCACTGTCACCCGTCGGAACGTATCGACGCGTTCGCTCTTTTAGCCTGCTTGACAATCAACTAACTAGAGTAAAAAATAATCGTTTTTTCAGGTCAACGCATAACGTCTTTCGGGTACATTTAAGGACTTAACGCCCGCCCCTATGTACCTTGACTCAGCTCCCTTACTTGTCGGTTATCAGACCGATAGCTCCCCCTCTGCCCTGCTGTCGAAACCCATCCAGGGATTTCATCACAACAGTCAGCCTCCGGCTGATTCATTGCCATTCAATCCGATTTATTACGACGGTACGGCGCATCTGATGACTGTTGCCCCGACCGGTACCGGCAAAGGGCGCGGGGTTGTTGTACCAACATTGCTTACCTACCCCGGCTCGGTAGTCGTGCTCGACCCAAAGGGCGAAAATTACCAGGTAACGGCCCGCGCTCGGCGCGATATGGGCCAGCACGTCATCCGGCTGAATCCATTTGGCGTTAACGCCAAAGAGTCCGACGCGCTCAACGTGATGGATGTGTTCGATCTGCCCGGCATCGACGTTGAAACCGAAGCGCAGCTTATGGCCGAACTATTCTCGCAGGGCCTCAAAGGGACAAAAGAGCCGTTCTGGGATCTGACGGCGACCATGTTGCTGGCTGGTGTGATCGGTTATGTAGCATCCGTATGCCCGTCTGAAGAACGGAATCTGACTACCGTGCGGGATATCCTGTTCGACAGCGACGCTATTTACCGGCTAGCCCTTATTCTCGACACCCACGGCAAACAGATTCCGAAAGCCGCTTACCATCAGATAGCCGCGTTTCTGGCCATGCCCGATCAGAACACCCGACCTAGTACGCTGGCGACGGCAAATTCCTACCTGACGCCATTTCTCAGCGAGGATGTCAATCGGGTAACCAGTCATTCAACGTTCAAGCTGACCGATTTTCGGGATGGTGCCCCGTTATCCATATACATTATCGTTCCGCCTGACAAGTTGGTGTCGCATCGGGCCCTGATCAAGCTCTGGATTGGCGTACTGCTCAAAACGATCACCAGTCGAGTAACCATCCCCGACCTACAAACACTGTTTATGCTCGACGAAGCAGGTCAGCTGGGGCATTTTGCGTACCTCAACAACATCATCACGCTGTGCCGGGGCTATGGACTGAAATGCTGGACGATCTGGCAGGATTTCCAACAGCTCGAATCAAACTACCCACACGACTGGCAGACGCTGATGAATAATTGTGGAGTGCTCCAGTTTTTCGGCTGTAAGAATCTGCAGATCGCCCGCCGAATCGAGTTTGTCACGGGTACGTTAGCCATGCAGGTGCAGCAGCTTCGTGCCGATCAGCAGTTACTGCTAGTAGACGGTGAAGCTATTTTTTCCCGTAAAGTTGACTACCTGACCGACCCGGCGTACCAGCATCGTTTCGACCCCAATCCGTTCTATCGCCGGGGCGCGCCAATCGACATCGATACCGCCAACCCTGGCCGGGCCTAGTACCGTTTCTACTGCCGGACCGCGCCACAGTCCGTCAGTGCATGTCGGTCTGGCGGTATGCAGCAGCGCCGGTCAGGTGACTTCCCGCACATGCCGTATATGTACTTATTCTACTAGTTCGACAAACTAATACACGTACCACCTCTAAATAGTTGACCAACAATCTATTAAACGGTCGAAAAATCAGAAAATCAGTTGGATATATTCCGTTTACTCATCATCTTTACCTCCCATTCATACAGAAACGAACCTTTCTCTTAATACACACCAATCCACACGAACATGTACCAGCCTACCGACAACGATCCTGACAGGATTCGGGCGGACCGACCCCGCCCGGACCGGGTACCCCTGGTCTGGGTTGTTGACGATGACGACGACGATCAGACCTTTATGGAACAGGCCTTTGGGGTGACGAGCCCCGCCGTCGATATATTGTCACTAACTGACGGTACCTCGCTGCTCGCGCGGTTGAACGAAAGTGAAACCGCTCCTCGGCTGATCATTCTCGACATCAACATGCCCGGCCTGAGCGGGTTCGATACACTCCGGCAACTCCGTAGTCAATCGGCCTACGCCAACATTCCGGTTGTGATGATGACGACGTCCGCCAGTCCCGACGATCGCGACCGGTCGCTGGCATTGGGAGCCAATCAGTTTGTGACCAAGCCAAACACCTACACGCAATTGACCCAACTGACAGCCGGGTTTTCGCGCCAATGGGCTTTGTCGTAACCAGCCGTCTTTGAGGAAGCGCGGTCGATTGGTTGGTTCTCCCACCAATCGACCGCGCTTCGCTTATGGGGTAGTTCGCGCAGCTAACCACGCATCAATCTGCCCGATGATCGTCGCAAAGTCAGCCGGATTCCTCACATAATCCAGCTGATCGACGTCAATCGTTAGTAGAGTTCCACCCGTGTAGGTACCGGTAAAGTCGTCGTACAGCTTATTTAATCGCTCGAGATAGTCATCACTGATTGACTGTTCGAAATTACGGCCTCGTTTCTGAATCTGTTGACGTAGTTTAGGGAGCCGGGCCCGGAGATAGATCATCAGGTCGGGCGGCTCCACCAGACTCATCATATTCTCGAACACCCCCCGGTACGTCTGATAGTCACGTTCGATCATGGTTCCCGCCTGATACAGGTTTCGGGCGAAGATGGCGGAGTCCTCGTAGATGGTCCGATCCTGTATGACGGTGCGCCCACCACCGGGTTCCAGCTTCAGCGCCCGAATCCGACGCATCTGCGTGAACCGGCTGTTCAGGAAATATACCTGTAAATTAAACGCCCAGCGGGGCATGTCGGCGTAAAAATCGGCCAGGTACGGATTACCGGCAACGGCTTCATACAGTACGTCCCAATCGTAGTACCTGGCCAGTTGCTCAGCCAGTGTCGTCTTACCCGCCCCAATATTTCCTGTGATGGCAATGTGCATAGCGTCTCCTCCAACGTAGTGAACCAACTCTGACCAAATGGGTTTATTTTTGTACTATGAAACCGTACCGCGTCCTTCTTTACTACATCTATACGCCCATTGAAAACCCCGATCAGTACCGCGACGAGCACCACCGGCTTTGTCTGGAGCTGAACCTGCTGGGGCGCGTCATCGTAGCCGCTGAAGGACTCAACGGCACAGTGTCGGGTCTAACTGCCGACTGCGAAACGTACATGGAAGCACTTCATGCAGACCCGTGCTTTGCCGGCATTGACTTCAAAGTTGACGAAAGCGACACGCACGCCTTCCAAAAACTACACGTTCGCACCAAAGCCGAAATTGTGCATTCCGATCTACCCGTCGATCCCCGGCGGCAAACCGGCATTCATCTCGAACCAGCCGAGTTTCAGCGCATGAAAAACGACCCCGACGTGGTACTGGTCGACATGCGGTCGAACTACGAACACGCGGTGGGAAAATTCGGGGGGGCCGTTACGTTCGACATGGAGAACCTACGCGAACTGCCCGACCACGTTCACGAACTCGATCACCTGCGCGACAAGAAGATCATCACGTATTGCACCGGCGGTATCAAATGCGAAAAAGCGTCGGCTTATCTGCTGTCACAGGGCTTTGAAAATGTCTACCAGCTCCACGGCGGTATCATCAAGTACGGTATGGAAGTGGGGGGCGAAGGATTTGACGGCGAATGCTATGTGTTCGATAACCGACTGGCGGTTCCCGTCAATCAGGTAAACCCGACGGTTATTTCGACCTGCTACCGCTGTGGCGTTCCTACGGCCCGGCTCATCAACTGTGCCAGTCCGGCCTGCAATAACCACGTGACCCTTTGCGACGACTGTGGCCACACGCACGAAGGGACCTGTACCGATGCGTGTAAGGCTGATCCGCACCGCCGACCCTACGACGGAACGGGTTATTACGGCAAACAGACCCAAAGCTATTCACCACTACAAGGATACAAGAGCCGGCAGGGCCAACGCGTCTCGGCCGTTAACGAACCACTCCACCCGGCTGAGTAGGTTGACACTCGGCTTTCAACTCGTTCAGGCACGCCAGACACAGACATTGCCCGTCGTATTCGAACAGGGCAACGTCGCGTATGTATTCCGTTTCGGCCTTCGATAGTCCGATGTACTGGCAGTCGCAATGCAGCACCGAGTTGACTTTGCAGGTGAAGAGCTGACCACAGCGCGGACAGCTGTCAATAGCGTGCTTCGGCATAATAAATCGTGGGTTGCTGACAATGCTGGGTTAACCTTAGGCTTCTCCGCTTCGTTCCGCTCGCTGCGTAACCCGCTCACCGACACGGACTGCTCCGTACCCGAAAACAGGGCCTATTTTGCGACGGGGAGGCTGTTATCGGTAAGCGTAATAGGTGTTGAATTCGGTGAAGTTTCAGCCGTACGTTCAGTCGTATTTGCGTACGTTTGCGGTACGATAGTACACTACCAACCTGACTATATGGCGGACCGAAAACCCCTGATTTTAGTAACCAACGACGACGGCATTACCTCATCCGGTATCCGTACCTTGGTCGAACTGATGCAACAGCTGGGCACTGTAGTCGTTGTTGCCCCCAATAGTCCACAATCGGGCATGGGCCATGCCATCACCATTTCCAACCCACTCCGACTCTATCCGTCCGAGATCTTCGACGACGTCATTGCCTACGAATGCTCCGGCACACCCGCCGACTGCGTGAAGCTGGCCAAACACCATGTGCTGAAAGATAAAGCGCCGGACCTGGTTGTCAGCGGTATCAACCACGGCAGCAACACGTCGATCAGTGTATTGTACTCGGGCACCATGTCGGCGGCTATCGAAGCGGCTCTGGAAGGCATTCCGGCCATTGGCTTCTCACTCAACGACTTTACCCGGCAGGCCGACTTCTCGCATACGCACGACCACATCCTGACCATCGCCCGGCAGGTGCTGGAACGGGGTATGCCCAAAGGCACGGCGCTGAACGTCAACTTCCCGGCGCGGGCAGCCGAACCCATTCAGGGCATCCGTATCTGTCGGCAGGCCAACGCCAAGTGGCAGGAGGTATTCGACGAACGACGCGATCCCCACGGCCGCCGGTACTTCTGGCTGGCTGGTGAGTTCGTCAACTTCGACACGCAGGCTGAAGACACCGACGAATATGCCATCGCGCAGAACTACACCTCGATCGTACCCTGTCAGTATGACCTGACGGCCTACGGTCTGCTCGACGAATTGAAAGGCTGGAAGATGTAATCTTGAGTTCAAAGTTTGAGGTTTACCGTTTAACGTTTTCGTACAGAACCTTGAACCTCAAACGGTAAACGGTAAACCCAAAATCAATGTCTCTTCTGGGAAGCTTGCTTAAAACCGGTATTCGCCTGACGAATGCCGCCCGCCGTCGCCACTCAAGTGCGTATCGGCAGCAGCGTAAAGTATTTCGCAAACTGGTCGGCAAAGCCCGGCATACGGCGTTTGGACAGACGTACGGCTTCGAGGAACTGGTGCATGCAGTTGAATTCGATACAGAAAACGCATTCTATCAGCAGTTCAAAGCGCGGGTGCCCATCCACGATTACAACCGGATGTTCGACAACTGGTGGAAACGGACGCTCGATGGTGAACGCGACGTAACCTGGCCGGGACGGGTAAAGTATTTCGCCCTTAGCTCGGGCACATCGGAAGCCGCGTCGAAGTACATCCCGGTCACGAAGGCGATGTCGAAAGCGATTCAGCGCACCAGCATCCGGCAGATTCTGACCCTGGGTCGCTACCAGAATCTACCGTCGACGCTCTACGAAAAAGGCTACCTGATGCTGGGTGGAAGTACCAACCTCAACATCCGCGAAGGGCATTACGAGGGCGACCTGAGCGGTATCACGGCCAGTCAGATTCCGTTCTGGTTTCAACGGTTTTACAAACCCGGCCGGGAAATCGCACAGGAACGCGACTGGGCCCGCAAACTCGACGAGATTACCGAGCAGGCCGGCAACTGGGACATTGGCTACGTCGTGGGCGTTCCGGCCTGGATTCAGTTGCTGATGGAGAAAATCATCGCCCGGTACAACGTCAAAACGATTCACGACGTCTGGCCGAATCTGATGGTATTCTGCCACGGTGGCGTATCGTTTGAGCCGTACCGGGCCGGTTTTGAGAAGCTGCTCGCTCACCCGATTACGTATATCGAAACCTACCTGGCGTCGGAAGGATTCATCGCCTACCAAACCCATCCCAACGCGCAGGGAATGAATCTGGTCACCAACAATGGGTTGTTTTTTGAATTTATTCCGTTCAACGAACAGAACTTCACCCCCGACGGTGACCTGACCGAACAGCCCGAGACCCTGATGATCGATGAGGTCCAAGAAGGTCGGGAATACGCGCTGCTGCTGTCGACCTGCTCGGGGGCCTGGCGTTACCTGATCGGCGACACAATCCGGTTCATCGACAAGCAGCGGGCTGAAATCGTTATTACGGGTCGTACACGGCACTTCCTGAGTCTGTGCGGAGAGCATCTGTCTGTCGACAATATGAACAAAGCCATCGAACTGGTGTCCGACGAGTTGAACATCGCCATCCGTGAATTTACCGTTCTGGGTATCAGCCACGATACCTTATTTGCGCACCATTGGTACATCGGTACCGACGACGCTGTTGATGCCGATACGGTAGCGGAACGGATCGACGCTCACCTGAAGGATCTCAACGACGACTATGCCGTCGAACGACGCCACGCACTCAAGAATATTACAGTGACGGTACTGCCGGCAGCCACCTTCTATCAATGGATGGAATCACGCGGTAAAATTGGTGGACAGCATAAGTTTCCGCGCGTCTTGAAAAAGAACCTGGCAACCGAGTGGCAAACGTTCCTGACGACTCAAACGGGACCGCCTAGTCAATAAACAGGTGACTGTCGGGTAGGTTTCGCGTCAATCTTATGTAAGTACCTTCTTGAAAAGATCGACGCAAAGCCGTTTTGGTTTCGCGCTGTAATCAGCTATCCGGTGATCGACCAGTGCTGCTTACGGACGTTGCCTAAAAACGGCTTATAGACTCCACCCAATGTCACGAATTTCTTCTCTCTTCACTGGGACGGCAAAGACATCGTTTCTTGCCATTGCCCGGATGATGGGCGTTACATTTCTCGACAAGCCCCAGACGGTCGACCTGCTTCGCCCCCACCAACAAGCGTTCTACCCGGCTACTCAACACATGCTGCCTGCGGTTGCTGACCTAACAGCCCCTGACCAGCTTCTTTTTACCCAGGAACTGGCCGAAAGCCTGCCGGCTTATGTCTGGTGTTATGAGCGGAGCAGCCAGCCGGCTCGTCAGCTCCGTTGCGGAAACATACTCATTGATGGTCGCATCCTTTGCACCGATTACGGTAATCAATACCTGCTGCGCGATAGCTTACGTCCCGGCAAGCGGCAACTTGTGGAGGTCGATACGCTCATTGCGCCCTTCGGTCATTACCAGGACGGTATTGCGTTTGGTGGCTATTACGATTTCATCTATCTGGTAGCCGCCAAGCTGAGCCGCATTCGGCAATCTTTCCCCAATGGCTTTCCCACCGATGCGGTTGTCGCGTATCCGCTGTTTCACACTCAGTATGAGCGTGAGTTTCTGGCGCACATGGGCTTCCGGCCGGAACAGATTGTCGATACCCGTCAGTATGAAGTCCGGTTCAGGCGCTGTCTGCTGGGAAACAACGGGCACTGGTTCTATCCGAACGCGCACGACGTGCAGGCGATTCACGAGCAGCTAACACCCCTGATTCAACCATCGCCTACGCGCAATCGATTGTATATCAGCCGGTCTGGCCGACGACGGGTACTAAACGAGGATACATTGGTTCAGATGCTCAGTCAATACAATTTCGAGTACGTTGAAGACAAAGCCCGTTCGCTGAGTGAACAGCTGTCGATTTACAACCGGGCTTCGTTTTTGATCGGCCCACACGGAGCCTCATTTTCCAACCTGATCTGGAGTCAGCCGGGTACGCAACTGGTTGAACTGTTTTCACCCAACTATACCCCCAACTTCTTTTCATATTTGTCGGCCTTGGCAGGTCTGCGGTACACGGCTACGCGGCAGGGCAAATCCGATCCGGCTCGTCACAACGACCTGGTTGAAAATATGACGGTCGACGTATCTGCGCTCGAACGGCACCTGAATCAGTTGCTTGAGACGGAAGACAAAGGCCTGCTGCTTAACTAAGCCGGCAATTTACCAGCTGATATTGATCATTTTCTGATGGACAGTGTTATCTATACAGCCCGTTCAGACCAGTCTGGATGGTGATCCGGAATAATCGTTAAACGAGTAACTGATTTATGGAAACACTGAATTTCAAAACCAATATAAAGTGTGGCGCCTGCGTAGCAACCGTAACGCCTTTTCTGAACGATATCGAACAACTCGATGGCTGGAACGTCGACACGAGTAGCCCCGACCGCATTCTGACCGTGCAGACTACGGATACGCGTATCGGTGATGAAGTACGGAAGGCCGTCGAAAAAGCCGGTTACAGAGCTGAACCAATGGCCGAACGGCCGTAATGACCACGACGCTTCTGTCTGGTCTTGCAACGGCAAAGCGGCCGATCATCTAGCTGATGATCGGCCGCTTTACGTCTTTTTCTGTCATCCCGAGTCTGTGAGGGCTCACAGAAATTAGTTAATTCAGCAACTACCAGTTCAACCATTTCGAAGCGGGTTCGAGCAAGCGGTTGTAGGTAATGTTGGCGGCTCCAATCAGGAAAACGACGCCCGTCACGCGGTTGAAAACCGTAACGACACGGGGGGTGAAGAATCGCTTGAGTCGATTTGCGTAGTACGCCAGTGCGGACTCGGTTGTGAACACGCCGACCAAACTGGCAATCATAAAGGCGTACTGCTCGCCAACGGTGTAATGCAGATGTGTCCGAATATACGCAACGATGGCCACCCAGGCTACGAAATTGACGGGGTTCAGGGCGTTCAGGAAGAAGCCGGTCGTAAAGTAATAGATGAAGTTACCGAAGCGTGTCTGCGGGTACGCGAGCCGGGGCGTCCCGCGAAAAATATTGACCAGCCCCATGGCCACCAGAAATACCACGCCGACAGCAGCCATCGCCGTTTCAAATCCCTCGATAGGCGGCAGGAAAGACGTTCCGAACAGGGCAGCGGCCACGAACAGTATGTCGCCGGTGATGACACCAAACACGATTTTCATGCCCGACCGGAAGCCGTTGTCGACGCTATTTTGAATCAGGGCAAAAAAGACGGTTCCAAACGTCAGGCAAAGTCCCGCCCCCAGCAGGAACCCATAAAGAATCGGTAGCAAAATGGTTGTTTGTTTACAGTTTACGGTATTCAGTTTACGGTATTCGCCCGGTACAGACAGCGGGCAACCTACGGCCACTATATACTGTAAACTGAAAACCGACGCTTTTGTCATATTCCCCGCAGCCGGGCGACGATCAGCAGCGCGCTGACGCTAAGTGCATCCGTGATTTCGCTGCGCATGGCCATGTTGACAGCCTCGACCAACGGCAACCGCCGGACGTGCAGTTGCTCCGTGTCTTCGGGTTCATGGTCACCCTGTTCCAGCTCTTCGGCGATGTACAGGAAGCCTTCTTCGTCGGTAGCTGAGTTGGACGTATGAATCCGGGCAATTTTGGTCCAGCGCTGCGCGACCAGTCCCGTTTCTTCCCGCAATTCACGGCGAGCCGATTCCAGCGGGTCTGTGCCAACGGGTGAGCCCCCTTCAGGAATTTCCCACGAGTATTCGTTGAGTGGATACCGGTATTGCCCAACCAAATAGGTATAACCTTCAGCATCAATCGGTACCACGCCGACGGCTTTATTTTTAAAGCTGACCACGCCGTAAATACCCGGTGTACCGGCTGGCGTAACGACGTCTTCGTGCCGAATGGACAGCCACGGATTCTCGTAACGGACCGTCGAGTTGAGCGTCTGCCAAGGGTTTTCAGTCGTATTCATACGGGCGAAAGTACGAACTTTTCGTGGGCGACGGCTACCTTTACGGTTCATTATGCAGTCGATTCAACAACTAAAATACCGCTGGATGGGTATCTCGCTCGGTTTGAGCGTGGTACTGCTGGTGGTAAAATTTGCCGCTTACTTTCTAACCTATTCAACGGCCATTCTAACGGACGCGGTTGAATCGATTGTCAATGTCGTTGCCAGTGGTTTTGCGTTTTATAGCATTTATCTGGCCGGTTTACCCCGCGATCAGAACCACCCGTACGGTCACGGCAAGGTTGAATTTCTGTCGTCAGGTTTTGAGGGAGCCATGATTCTGTCGGCCGGGCTGGTTATCGTCTGGCAGTCGATTCTCAGCTTTTTTGAACCCCACGCGCTGGCCAATCTTGACTGGGGTGTTCTACTGGTCGGCATAACGGCAGCGGCCAATGCCTTTGTGGGGTATCGGCTTATCGACATTGGCAAGCGGGTCGACTCGCTGGCGCTCATGGCCGATGGGCGGCACCTGCTCACCGATGTCTTCAGCAGCATCGTCGTCATGCTAGCTGTTGGGCTGGTCTGGGCAACGGGCCTGACCTGGCTCGATCCGGTCTTATCAATGGTCCTGGCGCTGGTCATTATCTACAATGGCTTTCTGCTGGCCCGTCAGTCGGTAGCCCGGC
>JAKONH010000081.1 GCA_022702045.1 Spirosomataceae bacterium | reverse complement strand
ACGGTAACCTCGACGTATCGACCATCGACGAACTACCCAAAGGCCGTAAGCCAATCAAGACCGTTCACAAGTTCGACAAGCATCGTTCTGAAGTATTTGGCTTTATGCGGCAGCAACTCGAACTGGGTCGGCAGGTGTATGTGGTGTATCCGCTGATCGAAGAGTCGGAGAAGCTTGACTACAAAGACCTGATGGACGGCTACGAAAGTATGCAGCGGGCTTTTCCCCGACCTCAGTACGAGATCGGTATCCTGCACGGGAAAATGTTGGCCTACGAAAAAGATGACGAGATGAAGCGTTTCCTGAAGCGGGAAACCCAGATTCTGGTGGCCACAACGGTAATCGAGGTAGGGGTGAACGTACCTAACGCCAGCGTTATGGTGATTGAAAGCGCCGAGCGGTTCGGTCTGTCGCAACTGCATCAGTTACGCGGGCGCGTCGGGCGGGGCGCCGAGCAGTCGTACTGTATCATGATGACCGGCTACAAACTCAGTAGCGACACGCGCACCCGGCTCGAAACGATGGTTCGTACTAATAACGGATTTGAGATCGCCGACGTCGACCTGCAACTGCGCGGCCCCGGCGACCTGACCGGTACCCAGCAGAGTGGCGTTATGGACCTGATGATTGCCGACCTTGCCAAAGACGGTCCTATTCTAACGGCCGCCCGCGAATCAGCGCAAACTATCCTGCAGGAAGATCCCGAGCTTATTTTGCCCCAGCATGCGCCTGTCCGCCATCAGGTCGATAATGTCCGAAAGCATAGCAATAACTGGGGGCGCATTAGTTGATTTATACTCTATTGAGCCTGCATTTTTTATTATCAGGCGTCTTAAATATACTTATAGGTGAAAAAAATATCACTCGATGGTAATACAGCACAAGTAAATGACCATTAAAAGAAGCTTTAGATTCTGTTAAAAAGCAGTTAACTGAATCTCTATCGCTTATGCAAAAGAACTCTACTAGTCCGAGATACGCGGATCGGCCGGAGGAACGAAATCGCTGGTTATTGAGCGGATTCGCCGTAATTGTACTATTAATGCTGTGTTCCTTTGGCGCAATGGCCCAAAGCAAAGTGTCGGGACGGGTAATCGATGCACAGCAGCAGGGCTTACCCGGCGTTAGCGTTGTTGTGAAAGGAACAACGACCGGGGCGGTAACCGACGCAGATGGTCGGTATTCGCTCAATGTGCCGCGCGACGGTATCGCGCTGGTCTTCTCGTACATTGGGTACGTGTCGCAGGAAGTACCCATCGATGGTAAGTCAACCATCAATGTAAACATGGCTGATGATACCAAGTCGCTAAACGAGGTTATTGTCGTTGGTTATGGTACGCAGCGAAAAGAAACCATCACGGGTTCGGTGGTGGCCGTTAAAGGTACCGACCTGGTGAAGTCACCTACGACCAACCTGTCAAACTCGTTGGCCGGTCGTCTGCCGGGCGTAACGGCGGTTAACCGCAGTGGTGAACCGGGGGCTGATGGATCGACTATTCGGATTCGTGGTACAAACACACTGGGTAACAACAGTGCACTGGTTGTTGTCGATGGGATTCCTGACCGGGCTGGTGGACTGGACCGAATCAACCCCGCTGACATCGAAACGATTTCGGTACTGAAAGATGCGTCGGCAGCCATTTACGGTTCGCGGGCAGCTAACGGTGTTATCCTGATTACCACCAAGCGTGGCAAGACCGGCAAGCCCCAACTATCGTACTCATTCAACCAGGGTTTTGCACAGCCAACCGTCGTGCCTAAACTGGCAAATGCGGGCCAGTATGCTGAAATGCTGAATGACCTGAACATATATGAGTTGCCTGTTTCAGAGTGGTCGGCTGCCACGCAAGGCTTTAAAGCAAACGGGACGTATACGCGACCAAACGGAACCGTTCGGACAGCTCCTTACTCGCCAACGGATATTCAGAAGTATAACGATGGATCGGATCCCTGGGGACACCCGAATACGGATTGGTATAAATCGACACTGAAAACGTGGTCGCCCCAGTCACGACACAACCTGCAACTAACGGGAGGGACTGAAAATTTTACATACCTTGCTTCGCTAGGGTACCAGAATCAGGACGCGTTCTATAAAAACTCAGCGACGGGTTATAAGCAGTATGACATTCGGTTGAATATTGATGCAAATATCAACAAGTATGTCCATCTGTCATTAGGTGTGTTGGGACGTGAAGAGTACCGGTACTATCCAACTCGAAGTGCAGGTACAATTTTCCGGATGCAGATGCGAGGCAAGCCGAATCAGCCTGCTTTCTGGCCTGATGGACGCCCGGGCCCCGATATTGAGAATGGTGAAAACCCGGTTGTTATTACGACAAATGCAACGGGATATGACCGGGATACACGAGACTACATTCAGACGAACAGACAGCTAGATATCAAAATTCCCGGTATTGAAGGGCTGAAAATTTCTGGTACTGCGGCTATCGATAAACTGGCACGTAACACGAAGCGTTGGGAGACCCCCTGGACGCTGTACGAACGAGGAACAGGCGTTGATGCCAACGGTATTCCTAATCTGATTACGAGTGTACGTGGCCCGGCGGAACCACGATTAACACAGGGTAATAATAATCAGCTTAACGTTCTGTTAGGATTGGTTGGGACTTACGAACGCAAGTTTGGTGATCATGGTTTAACCGCTCTATTGGGTATCAACAGGGAA
>JAKONH010000075.1 GCA_022702045.1 Spirosomataceae bacterium | reverse complement strand
CGGGTCGAAGGTATTTTTCTGTCGGTCGCGCAGGAAACCCACGATTCCGCCCGGTGCGATCATCTGACGAACGTACTGCAACGGCAGATACCGCTCGTGCTGATCGACCGCGACTATGCCGGGTTGCCCGTGAGCCGGGTTACGGCCGACGATTACCACGGCGCCTGGGCCGTTGTCGAGCATCTGATTCAGGTAGGATGCCGACGTATTGCTCACCTGCGTGGCCCCGCCGGCCTGACCGTGTCGGAGCAGCGGTTTGCGGGCTACGTCGACTGCCTGACGCACTACGGCCTGCCCCGCTGCGATGAACTGATTTTGCCCACCAACTTCCAGATCGACAGCGCTATCGACCCGACCCGGCACCTCCTCGACCGGCCTGAGCGGCTCGACGCCATCTTCGGGGTCAACGATCAGGTGGCTATTGGCGCGATGCGGGTGCTTACCGAGCGGGGGCTACGCATTCCCGACGAGGTAGCGGTCGCCGGTTTCGACAATGCGCCGGTGGCTGCCTATACCAATCCATCGCTGACGACGGTGGCCCGGCCAGGGCGGGAAATCAGCAGTGAAGCCGCCCGGCTATTTCTGCGCCACAAACAAACGCCCGATCTGGCCCTGGTAGAAAGTGTGGTGCTGCCCGCCCAGCTAATCGTGCGTGAGTCCTCGCGCCGGATGGTGTAATCTATTCGAAGATAGCCGTCAGCGGCAGGTCGATGCCGAGAAGCGCATCGTATAGTATGTTGTCGCCGTGGAAGTAGGTGTAGTGGCCGAACTGGTGGTACGACAATCCAGAATGATTTAACCCCGAAGGCGAAATAAATTCCCGTCTTGTTGACCATTTCTTCGTTGCTCTGCGACGGCGGCTCGGTGATTTCAATGCAGGCCAGCGGTGGGTCAGCGCGTCTGGGTGTTCGATGGTCATAATCCAGCGCGAAAGCCGGATAAACAGCCACGTCGGGCGTCGTACCATCCGGAACCGTTGCCAGACTTAATTCAGCCAGAATACGGTATTGTTTACGGTAACAGATTGACAGTTCAGCGCCCAGATTCATCTGGATAACTGCGTGGATAGTGTCGGGTATAGGTTTGCCACCGGTCCGCCGGTGCGGTTCGAGTTCGTAATCAGACAGTTGGTCAATGATAGCTTCCAGGGCCGACGAGTTTTTCCAAACATACTAAAATTCGCAAAGTCCTTTAGCCAATCTTAAGCGTGTAGGTGAGGGGTGTAACACCGGTTAGGTACACGTGAACACCTTCGGTTCGGAGGCTGCCAAAATGCGATGAATAGGACTCACCACCCAGATTCGTGATTTTGTCGTGCTTGTACAGTCCCGGGCCGAACTGAATCGCGTCGTTGCCCATGCGGTATTCTCCGTTGCCTTCGGGCAGAAAGTAACTGTCGGTTGTGCCACCAACGGCTGTCAGGCCGCTGACTTGTCCACCTGCCCGGAAGCAAAGTTCCAGTGTGACATGAATGCCCGTTACGCCCGAGATAGTAAACGCGAGTGTGTTCCGACCGTTCTGTTCCGTAGCACGTATGGTCGTTTTTAGCGTGTTGAGGTTGCTTTGGGGGCGGTGCGCAAAATCCATCTTGTTCCAGAACCGACCGTCGGTGCTGGGCGTCAGCGCGTAGTTGCCGTCGGCTTTGCGGTACTTGGCGGGCAGCGGCTGGTAGTAGGGCGACGTCTGCTGGCGGTGGAGTACATACCCCTCACCGTCGGGCGTAATACCTTCGCTGTGGAAGTAACCCGTATTAAAAAAATCGGTCGACAGGCGCATGTAGCTGAGTATGGCTGCTCCTTTGCGAAAGGCAAAAAAGTTAGGACTGTTCGACCGGCCCGACGCAATGGTAAGGGGCAGGTCGTTGCCGCCAAACAGGGTAGTTGTCGTCGTACCGCGCCGAATCCGGACCAGGCTGGTGTGTTTGAAAAACTGTCGGTAGTTGGCAGACGGTGCTGTGGGAGTCGGTAGCGGTTTCGTCAAGATGGGTTCTTCCAGAAAAGTCGCTAGTAAATCGCGACGTACCTGTTTGTCGAAGCCGGGTAGCGTACGGATAAACTGCGTCAGCGCGGCCCATTCCGGGTTGTTATCGTGAATCGCGTAGAAATGGTAGTCGAGGTAAAAGAGCAGGATGTTGACCGGCGCGTACTGATCCTGCCGGCGCGAATCGACCGTTACGAGTTCGCCGTCGGGCTCCATGTGATGGTACACCAGGCGCAGGTTCCGGCGCACCTTGTCGAGCAGGGCGGGCTGGCGTTGTAACCGACCGATAGCCGTCAGGGTGCGGTCGTTTACAGCGGCATAATTCATGCTGCGCTCCAGGTAATTGCCATCGCTGTCGCAGAAAACGCCTTCGGCCAGCCATTCCTGAATACGCTTTACGTAGGCTGGATTGGGGTACAGCGCATTCATGCGCGCCAGAGCCGCCGAGATAACCCACCGGTGATTGGGGGTATGTACGCCACCCGTCCGCAGGGCTTCCCCGGCTTTGACCACAAAGATCTTGTGCAAGGCTTTGACCTCGGCCAGCACTGGGGCCGGATTGGCCAGCAAGATCGTACCGGCGGTGCAGAGGGCTTCAAGAATGAATCCCGTATCGGGTGGCGACGCCAGATTGGCAATATCGAGCGTACCGTCGGGGCGCTGGGCCTGCACCAGAAACCGCATGACTTTTTCCATGGCCGGAACCAGATCGGCTTGTTGGTAGTAGCGCGACGTTGGTTCGCTGTAAGCCGCTGCCAGATTAGCCAGGTCGAACCCAAGCCGTCGCCGGACATCTGTGAGTGGTGATGCCAGCGTCTGTAGTAACTGAGCCACCTCCGCGTTGTTGGCGGCAACGACCGACTGGTAAAAATCGTCGGGGGCGGTGTGGGCAATCATCGACAGGGGGGATAGGGCTGCCAGCGCACCGGTAGACAGGCAGTAGCGTAGAAATTCGGTTCGGGAGATAGGTTGCATCAGGAGAAAGGGCGAAAAACGGAGGGCGGGAAAACCGCACCGGCGCGCAGTACACAGCGCCGGCGCGGTTTTCCCGCCCAATAATACGCTGGCTTGTGCATTAATAGCCCGGATTCTGCGTCAGGGCCGGGTTAACGGTGAACGCACTGGTCGGGATGGGGAAGATGCGGTGGTTCACGTCGGCATCGGTTTTGAAGCCCCACTTTCCCTCGTATTTTCCAAACCGGATCATGTCGTTGCGGTGCCAGTTTTCGTAGGCAAACTCACGGCTCCGTTCGGCGTACATACCCTCCAGGTCGATGCTACTTAGTGCGGGCGACGTCGTCCGGTTAACGCGCAGCTGATTCACCAGCGAGAGCGCTGTGTGCCCCAGTGTCGGGGTGCCGCCCCGCAGCATAGCCTCGGCTTTCATCAGGATAATGTCGGAGTAGCGGAACAGTGGTATATCGTTGTTCTGGTTGCGGGAGGTTGAACTGGCGTCGGGGTAGAACTTGATATTGCGGTAGCCCATGTTCCAGGCGATTTCGTCATTACCACAGTCGAAGGCCGACTCACTCTGACGCAGCAGGATTTGCGGGTTTAACGTCACCTGATAGGTATACGAAGCCCCACCGTCGGAACCGGTGTAGAACTGATCGTAGCCCTTCTTGGTGGTTGTCACGGTCACGGGCGTGACGCCGTCATTCAGGAACTGCGGTCCTGTAAGCCATTGCCCGTTGCGGATGTCGTTGGGGTCGTTGAAGTTGGCGTAGAACTCCGGCAGCGTACTTTCAGGGGCGCTGGGTGTGAAGGGCAGACTAAACTTTTTCGCTTCCGAGCGTGGCACGTCGTAGCGGGCCCGGTACATGAAGCCGTTGGTGCCGGGCAGGTTAGCAGCTGCCGGGTCGTAAGGGATGGCGAAGATAAACTCCTTCATCTGCGGCCCGTTGCTGGGGTAAAACATTTGCAGGTACGACGACCGGCCTTCCAGCGCGTATAGCCCCGAGTTGATCACGCTGTCGCAGGCAACAATGGCATCGTTGTAGCGCTGCGTACCGGTGTAGTACTGCGCGTTCAGATACAGCTTGGCCAGCAGCGCATAGGCCGTGAATTTGTTGGCGCGGCCGTACATCGTCTGGCCGGCGGCCCGGCTTAGATAAGGCAGCGTTTTCTTTACCTCATTCTCGATAAAACCGACGACTTGGGCGCGGGGCAGGTTGGGGTGCGGGGTGAAATCGCCGTAGGTCGTGTCGACGGGGACGTTGCCGTACAGGTCCATCAGCATGAAATACGCCATGGCCCGGACCATCTTCAGCTCCGCCAGGTTGGTTTGCTTCGCCGACGAAGCGGGCACGGTCTGATCCAGGATCGACAGCGACTGATTGGTGGTGCCGATGACGGTCGATAGCCAGCTCCAGGCCCCGTTGGTGTTGCCGTGATCTTTCGTCCAGTTGTGGTAGTGCAGCATCCGGTAGTTCTGGTTGTCGTACCAGTTTCCGCCCCGGGCTGGCAGAATCGCTTCGTCGGTACTTAGCGACTGCATGAAAAAATAATCGAGCGCAAACTGGCCACGCAGGGCTGCGTACGGTGGACCCGACGCCTGAATAAACTGTTGCGAATTCTGCGGAAAAATGTCGGGCGTCAGCTCCGTATTGATGGGGACGTCCAGGTTATGACAGGCGGTAGCGAGGTATAGCAGCAGTACCATCAGCGCGCCGGGTATGGCTAGTTGTTTCATTGTAGTTAGTTTGTGGTTCGTAGTTTGTCGTTCGTGGTTCTTTCGGCGAAACCGCTGTGCGGCAGCCAACTACGAACCACAAACGACAAACTACGAACCCGTTTAAAACGAGACGTTCAGACCCAGCAGCAGAGTGCGGGTTTTGGGGTAGAAATTGTTGGCGTCGACGCCGGGGGCAATACCACCCTGGTTTACTTCGGGGTCGATGCCGGTGTATTTCGTGATTACGAAGGCGTTGTTGACGGTAGCGTAGACGCGCAGGTTCTTCACATACTGACCCAGTTTGGGGAAGCTGTAGCCCAGCGTCGCGTTGTCGAGCCGGACGTAGCTGCCGTCTTCGATGAAGCGCGTTGAGTAACGGTACGAGTTGACGTCGGCTGTCGTCTCGCTGGCTACGTCGACCAGAATGTTGGTGTACTGCGCCGTGCTGGGCCGGAACAGGTCGGCGCGGGTGGCGTTGAAGATTTTGTTGCCGAACACACCCCGGATAAAGATGTTCAGGTCGAAGTTACCGTAGCGGAAGGTGTTCGTCCAGCCGGCCAGCAGTTTCGGTTGCGGATTGCCTGAGTAGTAATAGTCAGCACCGATCACCGGCGTTGTGGTCGGGTTGCCGTTCCGGTCAAGGTACTGCGACACGCCCTTGTCGTTCTTGCCCGCGTATTGCAGCGTAAAGAACTGACCCAATGGCATACCGGCTTTCAGGATCTGAAGCGTGCTACCCGTTTGGCCGGCCCCTTCCGGCTGCGTGATTCGTACGGAGTCACCCCCGACGAACAACGGGTTGGTCAGGCTCAGAATCTTGTTGGTGTTGTGGGCCAGGTTCAGTCCCGACGTCCAGCTAAACCGACCGACCCGCATCAGGTTAGCGCTCAGACTCAGTTCGACACCCCGGTTGCGCATGTCGCCCCCGTTGGCAACGATGCTGCCGACCGGTACCAGCACCGGATTTACCCGGTACGAATAGATCATGCCGGTGGTCGTTTTCTGATACACTTCGACCGTACCGTTCACGCGCCCTTTCAGGATAGTAAAGTCCAGTCCGAGGTTGGCCGTGGCCGTACGCTCCCATTTCAGATTCGGGTTGGATGCCTGTGTCGGACCGTAAGCGGCTGTCTGAACACCGTTGTAGTAGTAGGTACCTAGACTTCCCGATATGAACTGCGACGTGTAGGCGTTGAAACCTGACGAGTTACCCGTAACGCCGTAGCTAGCCCGCAGTTTCAGGTCGTTGAACAGTGACTGTTTGGTCATGAATCCTTCCTGACTGATGCGCCAGGCGAGGCCCACTGCCGGGAAATAGCCCCACTGATTGTTGGCCCCGAACACCGACGATCCATCGCGCCGAATCGACCCCTGGAATAAGTATTTTTCCTTATAGTTGTAGTTCAGTCTGGCGAAGTCGGAGATGAGTTTTGTTTCCTGATAAATGCCGTCGGCGCCGAAGTTGATGCGGTACGAAGATACGGCGTAGGGGTTGCTCAGGGCGAAGTTGTTGTAGCCAATGTTGTCGACGGGAAAGTTGGTACTCGACGTCTGAAACCCATCGCCCGACACCGATCCCTGGTAGGAGTAGCCCAGCACGGCGTTAATCGAATGGTCGCCGAAGGCCCGGTTCCAGGTCAGGAAGGTTTCAAGTACCTTACGGGTGGTCTGGTAGGTATTCCGCAGTGCCGATCCATTGGTGCCGAAGTTCAGAATGCTGTGCACCGCCGGTGGATCGGGGTTATTGTAGAAGTTGGCGCTGTTGTATTGCGTATAGTAGCTGTCGTATGATTCGCCGTGCAGCGAGGTATTATTCTGGTACGACAGGTTCAGGTCATACGTCAGGTCGAAGGGTAGGTTCACGTGCGTGTTGAACGAACCGACGAGGTTGTTGTACTTCGTGTTGTCCCTGGCGTGGGCTACCATCGCCACCGGGTTGAAATAGCCGGTGTTCTGGAAGTTTTCGAAGTAGCTGCCGTCAGGGTTGGTCACGGGCGATACCGGCAGGTGATTGATCATCTGCAACAGCACGTTGTTACGCAGGGGCGTATTATCGGCGTTACTGTTGGAGTTGGTCACATTCAGGCTGAACCGGAGCCGATCGTTGAGTGCGTACTGATCGACCGACAACCGAGCAATGACGCGGCTCAGGGCGCTACCCGTCAGAATACCCGGCTTTTCGTAATAGTTGATACTCGCGTTGTAGGTACTGTGGTCGGTGCCGCCACTGATCGACAGGTTGTGATTCTGCGAAATCACGTTGTTCCGCTCCACGGCCTTCTGCCAGTCGGTGTCGGCCCCTTTGTCATCAATGGGTGAAAAGGCCAGGTTGTTGCGTGTCAGGAAGTCGCGCAACTGACTTGCGTTCATCATATTGAGTTGACGCGATACCTGCTCGACACCCGCATACCCGCTGTAACTGACTGTCAGAGCGCCTTTCTTACCCCGTTTGGTCGTTACGATAATGACGCCGTTGGCAGCCCGGTTCCCGTAGATAGCCGTAGCGGCTGCGTCTTTCAGTACGTCGATACTGGCCACGTCGTCGGGAGCGATAATTGAAATATCAGCGCCCGGTACCCCGTCAATAACGTAAAATGGTCCCTGAGCGCTGTTGATGGTCGATGCCCCGCGCAGGACCACGGCGGCTGGCGCGTTGGGGTCACCACTCGCTGAAATGTTCAGCCCCGGAATCTTACCCTGTAACAGCTGACCGACGTCAGCGATAGCCCCCCGGTTCAACTCTTCGGGCTTTATTGTCGTGATGGCACTACTCAGGTTCTTCCGCGACTGCGAGCCATAACCGACCACGACAACTTCGTTCAGTGTTTTGTTGTCAACGACCATGAGCACGTTGATGCCGGTTCGGTTGTTGACAGCCACCCGCTGGGGTGCGTAACCAACGTAGCTGAACACCAGTGTACCGTTGGAGGGGGCTTTGATGCGATATTCGCCGTTGGCATCGGTATTCGTGCCGACCAGGGAGCCCTCCACCACGATGCTGACGCCGGGTAAGGCTTCATTGGTCCCGTCGGCAAACACTTTACCCGTTACCGTGATGTCGTCCGCTGCGGTTTTGCGAACGGCAGTCGTGCCGAACAGGGGGGGCATGTTGCTGGCCAGCAAGCCATGACTCAGCAGGCAAGCGGGGAGCAGCCCATAGAGCAACGGTCGGGCCACTCGTTCTGTTAAAATTTGTCTCATGCGATAGGTTTCGTTAATGTGTCCAGGAGTTACCGGGTAATGGAAACGTTAAGAGTAATACGTTTAATTGATGGTTAATATACTGAAATACAGTACGTTGATTTTTTAAGAGCTTTCCGTATAAGAAACGTAGTGACTGTTTATACCCGGCCAAAACCGGCTTAACCGGAGAATTAGTTACGCAAACGTTTGAAATGTAAAGCCGGGGGTGACTTAGGAACGAAAACAAACAAAAAGGGCCGCACTAATTAGTGCGGCCCATCCTGTCAAGTGTAGTTGGTGGTACTTACTAGTCGTCGCCGGGCGATCGACCAGTGATAAACGGTTACCCGTTGTTTTCCTTGGTGTCTGTGCCCAGTTTAGCGCCGTAGCCCGAGGCAATCACACCGATCAGTAAACCAAAGAAACCGAAGATCGCGCCTTTCGACGCGGCCGACGCAGCGCCATCGGCTACCTGCCGGGCTTTGACACCCGCTTCCTGTTTGGTTTGCTCAAACTTGGCGGCTGCCTGCTTGTAGGTGTTGATCCAGTTGTCGACGATCTGCTCTGACTCGGCCCGGCTTTTGCCCGTGCGCTTCATCACGACATTGACGGCATCGTCCCGATCGACCTGATTAACGGTTGCCTGCCCTTGCTTGAACAGCTTATCGAACAGACCACCAGCCAGATCGTCGGCTGCCTGTGGGTTTTCGGCTGCCTGCTTACCCGCTGCTTCGGCCTGATTGCCAGCCTGCTCGGCTTTGCGTTCCAGCCGGTTAGGGTTGAGGGCTGGGTTGCCCGTCTGACGCAGTACCTTATCAACTTCACCACGCAGATCTTTCAGGTCGAGATTGTCGAGGCTAATGCCGTTTTCTTCCAGTTGGCCTTTAACCACCTGGCCCAGTTCCGGGCCGGCGGCCGAGGCTACCGAACCCGCTGCCGATCCCGCCGTGCGAACGATGCCGCCTACCAGCCGACCCGCCCCACCGATGAGGCTACCAATGGTTGTCGTCAGGAAATAAATGGTTACCAGCGTTACCAGTGCCCAGGTCAGTATACCGTGGATGATACCATCGAAGGGGCGGGGTGAACTCGCCAGCCGACCAGCTACCCAGCCGCCAGCCAGCAAC
Organism: Spirosomataceae bacterium; assembly: GCA_022702045.1. Taxonomy (GTDB): domain Bacteria; phylum Bacteroidota; class Bacteroidia; order Cytophagales; family Spirosomataceae; genus Spirosoma. The sequence goes on along the minus strand of JAKONH010000075.1, from coordinate 16,688 downwards.
GAAAGCAGGCTGCTGACGACGTACCAGATGGCGGTACCGGTACCCAGACCGGCGGTCGGGTTTTGTTCTTCCATCGGGTCAATCGTGCCCAGACCGATGCCTAGTCCTAACAGTGAAAGCAGTAGTTGTGATACGATGGCAATCAGTACGCCGGCAAAAACGGCACTCCAGGAGATACGTTTGACGAAGCTGGTTCGGCCATACGTTGGCGCTGCGTAAAATGGATCACGTTCCATGTCGAAATTGTGTTAAATGAACAGTTGAGTAAAAACGGCATGAGTAATTATACTTACCAAATAGGTATAACAACAAGACCACGTGCGCTTTGTTGTAGAAATTGTATCTACACATGTAAATACTGATCATTTAGCTATTGATAGTCAGTACTTTATCTGTTTTCGTTCGGGTCTGGTACCTATGAATTTTACTAGTACTGACGGCTTATAAATAGCTGGCCGTAACCGAATTCACGCCGTTGTACTGGCCCTGTGCTGTCGTTCGGTCTATCTTTGTGGCTAGACTAATGACTGACGGTCTGCCCGCTTTATGACGAAACGCCGACGCATGCGATCGGCCGAGAAAACACTCGGCACCTCGCCCGGTACGCTGACTTACATCGGCGATGATATTCAGCACGCGACGCGCATAAAACGCATCGATTACAATGCTGATACCTACCACATTGACGACAAGAGTAAGATCAGTCAGTGCCAGCTCCCCAGTCAGCAGACGTCGCTGATTCACTGGGTCGACGTCGACGGGATTCACGAGCCGCAGGTCGTAGCCGCCATCGGACAGCGTTATCAACTGCACCCGCTGTTACTGGAAGACGTGGTTAACACCGATCAGAAACCCAAAATCGATTTCTACGATGAACTGACAGATACCAGTCCCAACCCGGTGGCCGGTAGTGGGCCGGTAATTTTTGTGACGCTGAAGATGCTACACCACCACCGGGATCAGCCCGATGTCGACATCGAACACGTCAGCCTGGTGCTCGGGCGAAATTTCTTGGTATCGTTTCAGGAAGAACGGACCCGAGATATTTTCGAGCCGGTGATCGACCGTATCAAAGCATCGTCGGGCAAGACCCGGCGTAGTGGTCCTGATTATCTGCTCTACGCCCTGCTCGACCTGATCGTCGATCATTACCTGGTGCTGACCGAGCACGTAGGTGAACGCATGGACAAGCTGGAAGAGGCTATTGTGAAAGAACGGGCGAGTCAGTATACCTTGACCGAACTGTATAATCTCAAGCGTGAACTGGCGCACATGCGCCGGGTGGTGAACCCGACCCGCGACATTATAGGGGCACTGCTACGTGAAGAGACCGAACTCGTCAAAGCTACGACGCAGCCTTACCTACGCGACCTGAGCGATCATATTAACCAGACGATTGACACACTCGATGCGTATCGGGAGGCCGTATCGGGGCTGATGGACGTGTATTATTCCATTGTCAACAACCGTATGAACTCGGTGATGAAAACGCTGACCATCGTATCGGCCATCTTCATTCCACTGACGTTTATTGTCGGCGTTTACGGGATGAATTTTGAGTTTATGCCTGAACTGAAAAGCCCGCACGGTTACTTCTATACATGGGGGATTATGATCGCCATCGCCATTGGCGAAGTGATCTATTTTAAACGACGTGGCTGGATGTAGCGACGCGTTCTGACGCATGTAGCGACGCAATCCGTTGCGTCTCACCGCCGGAAGGCTACCGGCGGGGGACTTGGCTGACGCATATGAGACGCGAAGGGCTGCGCCACGGTGGCCGCCCTTCGCATCTCTACAAAAAAATACCATGCTTACGAAATCAACGCAACACATACGCCCGCGGTGGCTGACCGACTCCCGGCAGGCAACGGGTGATACAACTCAGTCGGTGTTCTTTGCCATCCGGGGCGAACACCACGATGGTCATGCCTTTATCGGTGAACTGTACGCACGGGGTGTCCGGCAGTTTGTGGTAGAACGAACGGCCCTGTCACCTGACCGACGCGCTGAACTGACCAGCTATCCCGACGCGGAATTCATCGAAGTCGACAGTAGTCTGGCCCTGTTGCAGCAACTGGCTACCGAGCATCGACGCTTGTTCCCGCTGCCCGTTATCGGTATCACAGGCAGCAACGGCAAAACCATTGTGAAGGAATGGCTGGCGCAACTGCTGGCCGACGACTATGTCATTGCCAAAAGTCCGCGTAGCTACAACTCACAGTTAGGTGTCCCGCTGTCGGTGCGCGAACTGGGCGAGCGGCACACGCTGGGCCTCTTTGAAGCCGGTATCTCGCGACCGCACGAGATGCAGACGCTGGAGCCGATCATCCGCCCAAACATTGGAATTTTTACCAACATCGGCCCCGCGCATGATGAAGGGTTTCGGAGTCGTAAGCAGAAAATTGCCGAAAAACTGCGTCTGTTTGTGCATGCCCACACACTGATTTACTGTGCCGATCAGACCGATGTTGCCGACGAAGTCAACATGTTGCTGAAGGCAGTGAACCCCGGTATTCGGCTCGTGACCTGGTCGCTGAAAGGCAACGACGCTACCTATCGCGCCACGCGGACCGGTACCCGGCTTGAACTGGTTGCACTGAAAGTAGAACGCCCCCCGATCGAGATTGAGTTGCCGTTTACCGATGCAGCATCGGTTGAAAACCTGCTGCATTGTCTGGTTGCTGTACAGACCATTCACCCATTGACGGCGTCTACGCTCGACCGGCGACTCAGACGCCTGCGCCCGGTGTCGATGCGGCTGGAGCAGAAAGAAGGCATCGGCAACAGCGTCCTGATTGATGACTCGTACAGTAACGACCTGGCTGGATTGCAACTGGCGCTGCGATTTATGAATCAGCAGCGGAGCCGTGGTCAACGGGTGCTGATTCTATCGGATTTGCTGCAATCCGGACAGGCCGATGAGGAACTGTATGCGCAGATTGCCGATCAGGTGCGCGACGCAGAGATTAGCCTGTTTGTGGGCGTTGGGCCTGTCCTGAGCCGCCACCGCAATCTGTTTCCCCCCAACAGTTTGTTTTATGCGTCGACGGCGCAGTGGCTGGCCGAGTTTCCGGTCGACCGGGTGCGCGAAAGCATGGTGCTGGTGAAGGGGGCGCGGACGTTTGCCTTTGAGCAGATCGTCAACCGGCTGCAACGGAAAGTACACGGTACCCGGCTGGAAATCGACCTCGATGCGCTGACGCACAACCTGAACTACTACCGCGAAAAGATTGGTCCGGCCACGAAAATTATGGTCATGGTCAAGGCGTTTGCCTATGGCAGCGGTAGTGCCGAAGTCGCGCAACTGCTTCAGTACCATCGTGTCGATTACCTGGCGGTGGCCTATGCCGACGAAGGCGTATCGCTGCGACAGAACGGGGTGACGCTGCCAATCATGGTGATGAATCCGTCGCCCGAAACCTTTCCAGTGCTGCTTGACTACCAGCTGCAGCCCGAAATCTACAGTCAGTCGCTGCTGACCGACTGGGGTCGTTTTGCTGAAGAAAGCAAGGGGGATCTACCGCTGATCCACCTGAAAATGGATACAGGCATGCACCGGCTGGGTTTTCTAGAAAGCGAACTGCCTGCGTTGATCGCCTATATGACGGCGCATCCGGCGCTACGGGTAGAAACCGTATTCAGCCATCTCGTCGGTGCCGACGAAGCGCAGTTCAATGCCTTCTCCCGGCAGCAATACGACACCTTTATCCGCTGCACGGAAACGCTGCAGGCCGGACTGGGGTATCTACCGACACGCCATCTGCTGAACTCGGCCGGTATCGTCCGGTTTCCGGAGTTCCGGCTCGACATGGTGCGGCTGGGTATTGGGCTGTACGGCGTCGAATCGAGCGGCATTGAGTCGGCGGCTGTCCGGCCCGTGGGTACACTCAAAACCGTGGTAAGTCAGGTGAAAACCATTCCGGCGGGCGAGTCGGTAGGGTACAGCCGGCGGGGGCAACTCGATCATACGGCGCAGATTGCCACGCTGGCCATTGGCTATGCCGATGGTTTCGACCGGCGGTTGGGTAACGGTGTCGGGGCTGTGTGGATCAACGGGCACTGCTGCCCGACGGTCGGCAACGTCTGCATGGATATGACGATGGTCGACGCCACCAACGTCCCGGTTGCGGCTGGAGATGATGCCGTTATTTTCGGTCCCGACCAGCCCATCAGCGACCTGGCGAAGCAAATTGGTACCATTCCCTACGAAATCCTGACCGGTGTCAGCGAGCGCGTCAAGCGGGTATTTTTTAAGGAATAGAATACGGATTCCGGCATTCGGTGAGTCGATGGCCATGTAGCCCAGACCTCCAGGTCTGGTGCCCGTCAGGACAATCACGCCAGGCGGGAGCCACCGTACACTGGAAACCGAATACTGGCTACACAGATGGTGCGAACAGTGTATTGACGCTGATGGTGAAGTCCGGAAGAACAGGCGTGGCCATGCACAAATCGTCGCCCAGACAAATGGTGACCTGCTTGCGGGAGGTGTACACATACACGGCCTCGAATGCTCCAGACAATCTGTACGCCTGCTTTAAAATACTCCGCGATCTTCTCTTCAATTCTGTACGCCAGATCGCTTTCCGAAATGACTTCGATGACGAATGCCGGGATAACGTCTTCGCCTATACGGCCTGCTTCAACCTGTTCATTAGAGAAATACGCTATGTCAGGTCGGCGCATCTGGATTGCCGTCAACATCACATCGGGTTCGGCTATAAATGTCCCTCCCTTGTGATACCCTTTTTCGTAAAAAAGCTTACTAAGAATAGTATAAATGAAGTATTGCTTTTTCTTCATACCTGAAAAGCGGATCCGCCCGCCATCGTACCACGCTTACTTGTAGCCATCTGTCGGCTCCCAGTTCAGGAATTCGGCGAGTGACTGTGGAACTGCCGAAGGTGTGGTTTGTATCATAGCGTTGTTGTTTAGTACGAGCATACAAAAAACGCCTGATAGCGTCATGTCGTTTGCGGTGTACAGCTTACAGTGGGCTGGCGCATATGGTAGTCGGTTTACGGCTTCTTCGCTTTGACGGCTTCGACGTTCTTCTTCCGATTGTCGACTTCGGTAAGCGCAGTGGCCTGGTCGGTTTTGTTTGTTTCGATGTCTTTCGTCAACTGTTCGAGTTGCTTGGCGTTTTCGTCGAGTCGTTTCAGGAGCCGTTCTTTTTCTTTGGCGTTCTGCTCAATGTCGCGTTGCAGGCGTTCGCCCGTCCGAACCAGTTTCTGGTGGCTTTGCTGCGCGTCGTTGAGGCCACCTTCGGCCGTCCGCACCTCCTGGTTAAACTGACTCTGACTGGCGAAGTCTTTCAGCATCGTTTCCGCGGCCGAGTAGCCTGGCGTACCGGTTGTGACGAAGTTGCCGCCCCCCAGATCGTAGGCGACAAAGATCGTGGCCTGACTGCGCGACGTTTTGACCGTACTCATCAGATTGATCGGCTCCGAAGACATCCCGCTGATATCGGCATTGGTAACGCGGTAGGTCCCCCGTGAAGAGCTCAGTCGCCCGTATGTTTTTAGTTGCGTTTCCCAGTCTTTCTCGATCTGTCGTCCATCGCCCTGCACGGTCAGGAACAGGCCCTGTGCTTTTGTTTTGTCGATGGTGCTTTCACCGGAATAAACAGTTTGTGCCAGCAAAGCGCCGGGTATGGCTGCGAGTAAAATGGTCAGGTAAGTACGCATAACGGTGGTTGGTTACAAAGAAAAACTGGGTTAGAATACGCCGGGCCGGTTCATGGTCAGGCGGCTGATGGGCCGGTAGTCGACAAACTGAATGTCGGGCGATAGATAGCCGGGCTTGATGGGTTCGGCCTTTACGAGATCGGTGCTCAGGTACTTCTTGTTGCTGTCGCACAGGATGGTTACGACGCGGGCCTGCGGCCCCAGCTCCCGTTGCAGGTTGATAGCCCCGATCAGGTTGGCCCCCGACGAAATGCCGACCGCCAGACCGAGATGAACAGCAAGTTGCTGCGCCATTAGAATCGAATCGCCGTCGCTGGCCTGCACCACCCGATCCAGTTCGTTGAGCTTGAGAATGTCAGGAATGAATTCGTCGAAGAAGCCCTGGATGCGGTGCGAGCCCGTTTTGTAGCCGACCGATAGCGTCGGCGATTCGGCTGGTTCGAGCGGGTGAATCCGAATGTCGGGTTTGCGCGATTTGAGATACCGCCCCACGCCCATTACGGTCCCGCCCGTGCCAACGCCCGCCACAAAGGCATCGGGCGTAATGTCGACGCTTTGCAGTTGCAGCCAGATTTCTTTCCCTGTCGTCAGGCGGTGGGCTTCGGCGTTGTACTGGTTGGCGAACTGCCGGGGTAGAAAGACTGTCGGATCGCTGGCGGCCAACTCTTCCGACCAGCGAATCGCACCCAGAAAGCCGCCTTCCTCTTTGGTAAACAGCCTAATGTCGGCCCCCAGACTGCGGATAATGTCGATGCGTTCCTGACTGATGCCGGCGGGCATGATGATCGTAACAGGGTGGCCGAGTGCCCGTCCCACGGCGGCAAACGCAATGCCGGAACTACCACTGGTCGCTTCCACGATACGGTTGCCGGGCTGTATATGGCCCTGTAAGTAGGCCTGGTGCAGCACATGCAGCGCCATCCGGTCTTTCATGCTGCCCGTCAGGTTGTAATGCTCGCACTTGACGTAGATCGAGCGGGGTTCGCCCCGGTCTGTGTAGAACAGCTCGAGCATGGGCGTATTGCCCACCAGATGCCAGAGGTGTTCGAATTTTTCGCCCGTGCGGGCTGGTAAGTTGATGCGGTCAGTGGTGGTAATCATACCGAAGTATAGGGAAACGGCGCGAAAGTTTCACCTTTTTCGGGACGTTTCCACTACGCGTTTGCTACAGCATGATTTACCCGCGCAGCTTCTGGTAGAAGGCGTCCCGGTAATTGTCACCGACCGGTATAACGCTCTTGCCGATGAAAATGCGGCTCCGCTCTACGGAATCAATCTGGCTGATATTTACCAGATACGATTTGTGTACCCGAACGAACTGTTCGTCGGGTAGCTGCTCCTGCAGTTGCTTGATGGGCTGCAAGGTTATTACCCGAGCGTCGGCCGTGTGCAGCATGCAGTAATTCTGCATGGCTTCCACATACAGCAACGTGTTGAACTGAACCTTGACCAGCCGCGCTTCGGTACGCACAAACAGAAAATCACGTGCCGGTTGGGAGTGGGTAACCTCGGCCGGGGCGGGCCGGTGAATGACTTCACGGGCTTTCAGGACGGCCTTGTAGAACCGCTCAAACGAAATGGGCTTCAGCAGGTAATCAATAGCGCTGTGTTCAAAGCCGTCGAGGGCGTAATCCGCATAGGCAGTCGTGAAGATGATTTTTGTTGTCGGGCCGAGCAGTTTGGCGAGTTGTAGCCCCGTCAGGCCGGGCATCTGAATATCCAGAAACAGTAAATCGACCGGCGTTTCCTCCAGGTGGGGCAGCACATCGAGCGGGTTGGTCGTGGTAAACGCGACATGTAGCAACGGCACCTGTTCGGCGTGGGTGCGCAGCAGGTCGATAGCCAACGGTTTGTCGTCGACGATGCCACACCGAATTGGACCACGCTGGATGGTACCAGACGGAATGAGCGAAGGCATGGTTAAAACGTGAGGTGAAGGTTTACGTCGAAGCGTGTGTCGGTGTCGGCGATGCGCAGGGTGTAGCGGTTGGGGTATTCCAGGTCGAGCCGACGCCGGAGGTTCGCCAGGCCGATGCCGCCGGTCTTATCCTTCTCGCCGGCCTGCTTGGCATTGCGGCACTGAAACATCAGTTGCTTTTCGTCGGCCATCAGTTGAATGACGATGGCCTGTTGCTGAAACAGTGCGCCATGTTTGAATGCATTTTCGACGAACGGAATCAAGAGCATGGGCGCGATCCGTTGTTCCGAAAACGAACCCGTGAACGATGTCTGCACGTTGGCTCGCCCATTCTGTCCAAGCTGTTCCAGGTCGATATAGCTTTTTACGTAGGCAATTTCGTCGGACAGGGGCACGGCCGCCGACTGACTGCTATAGAGCATGTACCGCAGCAGATCGGCTAGTTTGAGCAGGGCGTCGGGCATTTGATCAGGCTTCGTCAGCGACAGCGCGTAAAAGTCGTTGAGCACATTGAACAGAAAGTGTGGATTGACCTGTGCCCGCAGCAGCGAGACCTCCGACCGAAGCTGTTCGCGGGCCCGCTGCTGCTGTTGTACGTAGTGTTCAACGAAGCCATACAGTAGGCCATAGAGTGCCCAGTTCCAGTAATACAGTACGGCATTTTTTACGAACCACGACCAGGTAAAAGCCTTGTTTACCGAATAATTGTCGTAGCCGATCAGTGGTTTCAGGAGAACAAACTCAACCACATACCGTGCTGCGACGATCAGCAAAAGGGTAGTCAGTACATTGATGATGCCGAGCCAGCCGGGCCAGGGCCACGGGCGCACAATAAAGTGATAGATCAGCGTGTAACCACCATAGAAGGCCGTCATCGTAATCCACATGTACGTCGTCGTAATCAGCAATGTACGCCCTATGGTCGGGTGATAACGACTGTACTGGTAATGTTGTAGTGCGTCGCTGAGCAAAAACAAGCACCAGAAAAGGACGTGAATCAGTAGAACGTAGTGCCGCTTCATGCGTGGGCCGATTTACCGAAACATACGACAAAACCACGGACTATAGCCGGCTGATTTGACAAACACCGGCTACGTATCCACCAACGCCGATCTACGCCAGACAAACCGGTTTTGGACGCAGAACCGGTTTCGTCAAGGTGAAAAAGGTGTTGGTCAAGTTCAGTTTTCGGTATCGTGACGGGCTGTAACCTTTGGGGTATCAGGTACTCAAAAGACCCAATAATCATGAAAGCACTCGTTTTACTAGTTCTGCTCGCCAGTCAGCTGACGCTCGCTCAAACCAATCGTCAGCCGTTACCCGTGGGCGCAGTGTCGACCGAAAAACTAACCGTAACTGTACACCCGGGCGTTGAACTGCTAGCCATCGTTCAATACCTGGCGGGCAAGCAGGGACCGCGCCCATCGCCCTACCTGAATGCTGTGCGGCAGCAGTTCATGCCCTACCGGAATCACCCGGCGGTGCTGTTTCTGTTTAACGCTGATGTGCGTCTTGGCTTTGATCTGCCCGAGCTGGGCTGGTGCTACGATACGCCGATGAATCCGTCGACGTTTACCATTCCCGACTCCACGTACTGGCTAAAAAGCTTTTCGAAGCAGCAACTGACGGATTACCTGACGCTCTGTGCTGATTTCGCCCGGAAAAGTAAGTTCAGCGATTTCTACCGGCAACATCAGCCCGACTACGACCGGTGGGGGCGGACCTACCGGCGTCAGGTCGATTCCATGCAGCTGGTGCAACGGCTGGAATCTTTTTACCGGCAACCGACTACCAGCCGCTGGTACATCTGTCTCGATCCGATGAATGCGTACGGCGCGCATGCAATCATGACCAAAACGCTGGCTCCGGCCTATAGTCAATACATCGTGTACCAGCAGGGATATTGGAACCGTGACGCCAGCCCGACGAAAGACCTGACGTTCGACACCGATATATACGACCTTGTCTGGCACGAAGGCAGCCATATTTACATCAATAACCTGCTCAGTCAGTATCGCCCACAAATCGATTCACTGAAGCACCTGATGCCCAGGCAGGAAGTGGACGTGCTTACCCGGCAGAACATTACGGATTGGCCGCACTTCGTGGATGAGTCGGTTGTGCGGGCCATATCGGTAGCCTTAACCCGCGAGCACCTCAATACCGAGATGGCTAAAAAACGGCTCGTTTCGGAGGAGAAGAATGGGTTTGTATACACGGACGGACTGGCATCCTTACTGCTGACCGACTACCTGCACACGCAACAGTATCCCACATTTGCGGCTTATTTTCCGGTCTTACTTCGTAAATGGGCCAGCCTGAAACCGGCCGGGCGATGACAGGCTACCTGCAAGTCAATACTTGATCATCTCGTTCAGGACGGAGTCGAAGGCGTCGGCGTCGACGCTGAATTCGCCCCGGAACGGATTATCCATGGCCGCCGTCAGGAAGAGCAGGGAACCCAGCAGTAGCCCGATCAGGGCCGAAAGAATAAGCTGCACCGCTATCCGCTGGGATACCAGAAACCAGGAAATGACGATGGTGATGACGGCTCCCAGAATCAGGATCCACCATAGGAGCGGAGGGAGCGTCGCCTGATTGCCGCGTAGGCGTAGCCTGTGCGCCCTTAGCAGATCATTCAACTGACTGACCACCTGACTGTGCATTAGTTCCATGCGTTTGTCGGGTGGATTGTAGTCGGTGATGTGTCGCTTGAAACTGCGCAGGACGTGGCTGCTTGCCTGCGAAACCAGCCCCTGCCGGTGAGCGGGCCAGTCAGTATCGATAACCCGGCGGGTGTACAGTTTTAGTTCATCCTGGAACGCTTTCCGTTCGACACTGGGATAGGTGGCTAAATCCTGATACAGGGCCGCCGTGATCGTGGCTTCGTCGTCGACTTCGTTCGATACATCCTGGTAATTACTCCAGACCCCCGCAGCAACCAGGCCAAGTAAAATGCCGTAGACGACACCGGACGCCCCCAGGAAATAACTGACCAGATCATTATGCTCTGAGTGATCGTCGCTTTTCGACAGCGCGTGCGCCTGTGCCCATGGGCGAACCAGCCACGATCCGGTCACGGAAAAAAGGACCGTCAGGCTAGCGCATAGGAGAAAAAAAAGCCAGTTGGGTAAGTCGTAAACGAAATCCATGGTGCAAAGAAACGGGCAGCATGCCAGCCCCCACAATCCATACTAAATCAAACGAATTATGTTTGATGGCTACAACGCGCAGAGAGCCCGCCCCGAATGCTCACTATCGCCCGTCAGGCTGCGCCCAATTGAAACCCCGTCAGATGCTACGGTTAGCGTGGTACTCAAGCTGAGGCTTACTAAACTGACCTTGTCTATGTTAGCGATGAATTACCGGGGGCCACGGCGGGTTCGGCTGGCGCAAAAGGCGATGCCTGAGATCCGCCATCCCGAAGATGCCATTGCTCGGGTGACGCGCTCCTGCATTTGCGGATCCGATCTACACCTCTACAATGGTAATGTGCCCGACACTCGTGTAGGGACGACCTTCGGCCACGAGTTTACGGGTATCGTAGAAGACGTAGGGTCAGACGTGCACAAGCTCAAAGTCGGCGACCACGTGCTGGTACCGTTCAACATCGCTTGCGGTAAATGCTCGTTCTGTCAGCAGGGGCTGTACGGTAACTGCCATGAATCGAACCCGCAGGCTATAGCCGTGGGTGGTATTTTCGGCTATTCGCATACAGCCGGCGGCTACGACGGTGGGCAGGCCGAATACGTTCGGGTTCCCTACGCCAACGTTAGCTCGACAGTCATTCCCCCCAGCATGGACGTGGAGGACGCCGTGATGCTGTGCGACGTAGTACCCACAGGCTATCAGGCCGCCGAAATGGGCGGCATTCTACCCGGCGATACGGTCGTGGTGTTTGGGGCCGGTGGGCATCATGGCCGCCCGATGCGCATGGCTGTTCGGCGCGGGGCGCGTCATCGTTATCGACAACATCGACTACCGGCTGGAGTTCGTCAAAAACTACGCGCCCGCCGAGGTGTACAATTTCGACGCGATTGGCGATGTGGTGTTGTTTCTCAAGAAAGCTACCGACTGGCTGGGCGCTGACGTCTGTATCGATGCGGTAGGGGCTGAAGCCACGGGGAGTCTGATGCACACCTTCACCGGACAGGGACTGTTACAAGCCGGAGCAGCTACAGCCCTGCACTGGGCTATCAATTCGGTGAAGAAAGGAGGAATCGTATCCATTGTCGGCGTATACGGCCCTACCGGCAACATGGTGCCCATCGGGAATGTCGTTAACAAAGGCATCACGATTCGGGCGAACCAAACTGGTGTCAAGCGGCTGTTGCCCCGGCCAATTGAGCACGTGCAGAACGGTATTCTAAACCCTAAAGCCTTGATCACACACCGCCTGTCGCTGGAAGAAGTGGCCGAAGGCTACCACATCTTCTCCGACAAACTGGACAATTGCATTAAACCGGTACTCATTCCGCCCAAAGCCGGCTTCTAATCAGAAACAGCATGGAAAACATAGCGCAAAAAAAGCAGGAGGCTGAAGACCAGAATGCGGCTCGCGGTCGTGACACGGCCGCCCGATTTGCTCATATCAAGGGATGGGGCGTCGATATCAATCCGAAGAACGACCCGACCTACCCTATGAAAGACCCACGTACCGATGTCGAGCAGCAGGGTTACACCTGGGAGCGGCCGGTTCAACAGGCGCAAACAGTGGAAGTGCTTCACTCCAACGAGCGCCCCAATGTCAGTGCCGTGTTCGGGACGGTGGCCCCACCGTCGGGTCTGAGCGGTACGCTGCGTCGGTATGCCTTCACGCATAGCGAGTCTCGGCTGATGCACTGGATTCCACTGGTGCTGGCCGATCGGGTAAATGTGATCGAAGGGCTACTGGACGATGTCATTCAGGGTACATCACCCAACATTGCCAAAGAAAAAGGACTGACGAGCAGCCGGGACGGCGATACGGGCAGCCTGACTCAGACGGTGATTGTCACGGCCCTTATCGCCACAGCCGTGATCGGCTTTCTGTCGTACCGACGTAATACGAGAAAAGGGTGATCAACTAATTTTCGTCATGGCCTCAGTACATAACAAAAGTAAAATAAGCTCTTGGTGAGGCCAGCCGCACAGGGCTACCTTCCGCAAATGATCCAGCCCACGACCAAATAAATCCTTGGTAAAAACACTAATTCACAGTAGTGGTGCTTTACCGTATTTAAGCCTGGAGTCGCCCCAGTGTCATATCAGCTTTCCGGGTGACGATCAATCGCTTGTCGCCGTTGAGCAAAGTTGTGGCAAACAGATAGTGGTCGCCCCCTTCGCGCAGGCTGAGTTTCTTGCGTAGCTCGGCCACTGTTTGCGGAAAGTTACGCACCGCCAGATTTCCTTTCAGATCGGGCAGTACCGTTTGCAATGACTTACGGTCTGGTTTGATGACCTGCTCAACCCGAAAGGACCGCCCCGGTATAGCCGCTATAAACTGCTCGCTGGTATACAGATGACTGTTGGGAGCCAGTTTAGTCAGGCCGAACCGTTGTGCCAACCAACGAAACGCCCCCGCCTTCAGTACGGCCGCATTCGGCTCATAAAGATACGTCTGCGGGTCGCTAAACGACGCAATAGCCTCGGCCTCGTCGGTTAATGTGAAGCGGAGTATGTCGTCGTGCTGCGCCAGCCGGTTGACCGCGACAAAGGTAGGATTAGCCGAAGCCGGAACAGTATGATCGACTACGAGCAACACTTCCTTGACTTCGCCCTGCACCGCTACGACATGTATTTCCGCTGGGCCCAGTTGACGGATAGTTTGTTTCAGGTCGATCATGGGCGATACCTTCAGGAGCAGTTTCCGGCTTTTACGGGCCAGAAAGGGAAGCCGCGTCAGCACGTTGGGTTCGTACTCATCCAGTAGGACCACCTTGCCGCCCCGTTCGTTGCGCCGGTGGGGGTCGAGGTAAATCCAGTTGGCGGGTTCGGGCAAGCGGTCCAGCCAAGACAGTCCGTCGCCTGTCTCGACCTGTACGTTCGTTGCGCCAAGCTGGCGTAGGTTATAAGCCGCCAGCGATGTCAGTTCGGTGCTGCGCTCCACGTACACGACCGACGCCATCACCCGTGAAAACGCCCAGGTGTCAACGCCCATGCCTCCGGTCAGATCAAGTAACTGATTTCCGCCAACCAGCGACGCTTTGTACGCAGCCGTCTGCTCCGATGATGCCTGCTCAACCGATAAAGCGGGTGGAAACAGCAGGTCGGGATTGGCGTACCAGGTCGGGAGTTTGTAACGGGCTTTCTGCCGGGCCGCAATCTGTGCTGCCAGCATTCGGACGTCGAGGTCAGCCGGATGCTGGCGCAATAGCAGCGCCGTGACGTCATCGGTCAGGTGTTGCTCGACAAAGGCTCGCTCGTGTGCTGATAGGGTTTTCACAGGTACTGGCAGAAATACTGAATACGTCAATCTGACTTTACTTTTTGCGGCCCGCTCTGCTACCGTTTACCGGTGCCGTATAAGGCTGCCTTGCCGTTGCGCGGGCACCGGGAGCCCCACTGTTTGCAAGCTTGCTGGACGGCTGGTATCGTCGGTGGTGGTGTGGTAGGCGCGCTGTCGGGTTTGGCGGTAAGCGTCAGCCAGCCGGCGGCTGGTCTGGCCGCGATCGTAGCTGATCCCACAGCAAAAATAGGGTCTCGCAACGCATTTCTGACAATGGTAATGCTGGCGGTACTGCTACCGGTCGGTTTTGTGTGGTTGCATCCTAGCCGCATTAGCCGCTTTTTCCAATAGAGTAATCAAGGAATGTCCTCAACCGTTTCGCCATTTCCCCCGCGCATCGCCCTTTGCAAACGACGCTGGTAGCGTAGCGAAAATGCACGTTCCTAGCGGGCTAATAGTACGAGTAGTAGAAGCGTGATGATAGCGGGCAAGGCCTGCAAGAAAAAGATGGACCGCTGGGCAGTGAGGGCGCCATACGTGCCCGCTACGATAACGCAGCTCAAAAAAAAGACGGCGACGTTGGTATGCCAGATCGGGTCCTGAATAAACAGCGACCAGAGTAGTCCGGCGGCCAGAAAACCGTTGTACAGCCCCTGATTGGCGGCCAGACCTTTGGTTGGTTCGAACAGCTCCGGGGGGAGTGACCGGAACGTTTTTGGACCACGGGTTGTCCAGCCAAACATTTCCAGCCACAGGATGTACAAATGCTCCAGAGCAACAAAGGCGATGAGAATGTAGGAAAGTAGATGCATAGCCAGGTTTTCGGGAACAGGACGTACGAAAATAACGGATCTATCTATTCGATAGCTCTCTTTGCCATCCCGATACAGGAGCCGGTGCTAAAGGATGGTAGCAAATCCTATCTGCCAGTTGCTGACTAGTATACGAGTTATACCAGTTAGTACTTACTTAAACCCGAATAGCAGTGGAAACACAAAGACGACCACGGCGGTCCAGACGCTGTACACGGGCAGAAAATACGCCATCGACCGGCTTATCGGTGACAGGTCCGACCGCCGGGTGAGGGCCTGCCAGAGCCGAAAGCCCACAACCAGCAGGTGGCAGAGCATGAGTACGTTGCCCCCCAGAACGGCGGCCCGGTTGGGGGTAATGCCCCATTCAGCAATACGAAACAGAATTGCCGACAAGGCAATGCCGTTGACCAGTATCGTTACGATCGACAGCATAAACAGAATCAGCAACTGAACGCGGTTCTGACTGACTGAACTAGTCTCAGCGACGGAAAAAAAGATGAGCGCCATAACGCCAATCAGCAAGCCGTTGAACAGCAGCAGAAACTCCCGATCGTGGTACAGATTCTTCCCGGCCGCGGTCATGGCTGCGAGATAGATCAGCAGCATGACGAGGGCGAAGGGGCTGAACAGCCGGGCAATCACGGGCGAAACCTTACCAACGAGCGCGGGTTGAACCTGCGTCAGGTAAGTGGCTACGATTGGTAGCGTTGCCAATCCGCAGATCACGACGTAATTGACGTAGAAGTCGACGATATCCCGACCAATCAGTCTGAACAGATTGATCGTGAGAGCCGTCGTCAGCCCGCAGGCCAGCACTAGTACAGCCGTCATAACCACGAGTTCTCCATTGTACCGCAGAAAGCCCAGCCAGTTAGCGTCGCGCTGTAGACGTCCGCCCGTAAACGTGAATCCCAGCAGTGACCACAGCCACAGGGGGAGGTGCATACAGGCCAGTATCAGGGTGTCGCTGGTAGGTGCCTGCGGGAGCCAGTTGATATACACGACAGCCAGTCCCATTAGTACGGCTAGTGTAATCCCGGTTTGTCGGGGAATAGCTCGCTTCCAGGCGAAGTAGCCGATCAGCAGCGGAAACGCGATGAAGCCAATGTTGCGCGGGTAGTAATACTCGTTTGTCAGCGATAGCAGGGCAGGTAGTTTGGCCAGTAAAATAGCCACGAGCGAAGCCAGCAACACAACCATCCGGTCGCGTCCGGTTCCCCACATTAGCCCTTCCTGACTATAGTTGAGCCGCTCATGCCAGGCTTTTGCCAGCAGGTTAGATTCTACCTGCGGATAAAGCAATTCGAAGGCTTTTCGAAAGGTCGGTTTATCCGCCCGATACAGTTGCTCTAAATACTGGGGATTGTCCAGATGGGCGAGTATATCATTGTGCATGGTTACATTTTTTAAAAGTACTTTGTATTGCAAAGTTTAATAAATACGGCTGCAATGCAATAGCTATCCTAAAATTTTTGGAGTAGTCTGATCAGGTATAACAGTAGACCCGATGTGCTGTGATACGGGTGGGCCATTGGTCATGGCATTCTCAACGATGAGGCTCGTTTAGGCCGCAACCAGACCCGCATTAAGTCAAAAATACGAGCGCTATAACGGAATAGTGGCGAAGCTGGTAGTAACATCATCGCTTGGATTTAATTAATTATTAATAGAAATATTATCGCTTATATCTATAGAGTTTTTGCAAATATTATTTGGCTTTGATACTATAATGACTATTATAATTCTGAAATACTGGCATTATTTGCAGTAAAATGTAAGTTTGTAGTTGGTTGTTTGTGTGAACGATGACCAATTTGTATTAAAATAACCTAAACAAT
>JAKONH010000071.1 GCA_022702045.1 Spirosomataceae bacterium | reverse complement strand
ACCTGTCGATTGCGTACCATTCCTGCATGAACAGCAGATAGTATGCCTGCCCCAGCTGCTCCAGTTTCGCTTCGTCCTTCGCTTCTTCGGCGAGGGCAAATGCCTCCCGGTTCGCCTTCTTTTTTTGGACGTATGCGGTTTCTACGGTATCCGCAAAGCTTTTCAGTTGCTCGTTCACCGGTGAATCCTCGGTTACGGACTCGTTGAGATTGTCCGGCTTGAGCGTGACAACCACCGACTTATCCCACACGAAGTAAAACTGACCAACGGCTCCATCTACCGTGATAAAGTACGTGGCAGGCTCATCCAGCGGCTTGGTGAAGGAAAAGAACGAACTCGTCAGCCTGGCGGAGTCGATCAACTGATGCCCGTTGCGAAACGACCCGGACGCATACAAGTATACGTTACCCGATTTCCGACCAATGACCCCGCCACGTAACACCTGTTTGTCCTGCGCATAACTCGCTAGACAACAGGCCATCATCAGTATTCCTACCAGTAGAAGTCGCATCACATTTCGCATATCAGACTAGAAACCGATAACAGGCCAAATTCTAATCATTGCATACAAAGTCTACTACTGACTCTACTTTATGACCCCTACTTTGATTATGAGGATCGTTGAACTAGCGTAGGCCAAACGAGTCCAGTAAGGTGCACCTTGTTGGACCCGCAAATAAGTACCAGGTATAAGTAAAAGGCAGTTCTCCGGTAAGGGAAATACTGCCCGTTAACTATCTATCGAGAAAGCTGGAATATCCGAAACGCGCCCCGAGCCACAACTACAAAAATCGCCAGACCGATAATTAAATCGGGATAAGATGAGCCAGTTAGATACACTAGGCCACCGGCCAAAATCACCCCCAGATTAACAATAATATCGTTTGAGGTGAAGATCTCACTGGCTTGCATATGCGCTTTGTCGCTCTTTTCGCGTCGTAGCAGATACAGACACATCGAATTACCGATCAGGGCCAGCAGAGAAACCCCCACCATCAAACCGAAATCAGGCAAGGCTTCGCCCGTGATGAACCGGCGCACCACTTCCACCAATCCCCCAGCCGCCAGGATCAATTGCAGGTAGCCACTGATGCGGGCCACCTTCTTTTGTGCGCTGACTGCCTTACTCACTGCATAGAGGGCCAGGCCATAAACCAGGGCATCGGCCAGCATATCGAGCGCATCGGCAACCAGGCCCATCGAATCGGCCAGGATACCCGCCAGCACTTCCAGCGTGAAAAAGAAGCCGTTGATGGCCAGCACCGTCAGTAACAACCGGCGGTCGCGCGGGGCTTCTTCCGTCAGTTCGGCCAAGTCCGCATCTTCGGTTTCGAGCAACCGACTATCCAAGCGCAGATCGGCCAGCGCGCGCGTAATCGGTTCGGCATCCCCATTGTGCAACACGGTCACTTTGCGGTTGGGAATGTCAAAGTGCAGTTGTTCAATATCTTGTTTATCGGCCAGCTTCATCCGAATTAATTGCTCCTCAGAAGGGCAATCCATTTTGGCCACGTTGTAGGTTGTTTTGTTCATAGCCTGATTGTCACAGTAGGAGTTTTATACCACCATTCGCCACGAAGCCTTCCAGCGGTGCCCAGACTTCTCGGAAGGAAGGTTGCGCCACCGGAGGCAACACCACCGGCCCATAGCGATCCTGCCGGATGTTGCCGATGTTCTCCAGGTTGGCGAAGATGCTAAAATGCTTCCACCGCCGTTCCCCCATGATTCCCATCAACCAAAACGGGCTTGAAAACTCCCCGGTAGAAAGGGATTTTCGGCCATTATAATAGGCTTCGAGGCCCAGCCGAAACTTACCTTCTAGTTCATAGACAGCTACCAGGTTGACCCGGTGTTTGGCTGTGAGCGGAATCGGGCTGTTGTACTCTTCTCCAGTGTATCTCCGGCGCGTATCCACCAGGCTATAGCCTGCATACAACTTGAAGGCCTCATAACCAATCCGCACGTTGGTTTCCAATCCCCGGCTATCAATTGGTCCGTTGGCATTGGAAAACTGATACACCGCCGAGTTTGGCCCCGTGGGAATAATGGCCGGAATATCCAACACCAACGCATAATTGAGCTGGGTGTAGAAGAATAGTTGATTGATCGACACATCGAGCAAATCAAAAAGCCGGGTGCGGTAATTCACATCGAAATTACCACCAATGGAAGTTTCAGCCTTCGCCGTGGCCGGATCAATCGGGCGCACGTTGCGGAAGGCGACACTTTCAGCATCTTCGGTGAAGATGGTCGGGGCCTTATAGCCTAGGCCCCCGCCGAGCCGGGAGGTCAGCCGATCGGAGAGCTTGAACAAGGCCGACACACGCGGCAGGGCAAAGAAGCCGTACCGGTTGTGGTAATCGCCCCGCAGGCCCGTTTCCAGCGTCAGCCAGGGCCGTAGCTGAGTGCTGTTTTGTACGAAGCCTCCCACCGTCACATACTGATAATTGCGACCCCGGCTGGATGGCCCATTGCTGGCCCCGGTTTCGGTGAATTGCTCCGTCCAGAGATTACCCCCGCCGATCCATTCCGAGCGTTCCCCGGTATGGCTGTAACTGGCTTCGGTGAAGCTGGCCACCTGATGCCCGGCGAAACGGTAATCGGGTTGGGTGAGCGTCCGATTGAAATAACTCACGCTGTTTTTCAGCGTCAACACGGAGCGTTCAAACCGTTTATCGAATTGGAGTTGCGAGGCCACCCGATCCGAGCGGTTCCGTTCAAAATAGCGGTGCGTGTTATCGGTGTTGCCATCGAGCACTTGCATATCCCCTCCGATGCGGTTTTCGGTGTTGCCGATCACGCCCACCGTGAGCGTTGCCGTAGGATTGAGATAGAAATAGAGTCGGGGATTGACGGTATATCGCTCATAGTTCGGCAGGGCTGAGAAGCCGGTTTTGCCGGGGTCGTACTGGCGTTGCGTATTGCGAGCTGCGAACAGGGTCACACCAACCTTTTCCCATTTTTGACCCCAAAATCCACTGAGATCGAGACCGGCCGCCGTGGTGCCGTTGGCCATGAAACTCAGCTCACGTTTTTCGGATGGTCGCTTGGTAATCAGGTTGACCAGGCCCGCAATGGCCCCGCCCCCGTAGAGCGTCGAAGCCGAGCCTTTAATGACTTCAACTTGCCGCAGATTCAGCGGGGGAATTTGCAGGATGCTTAAGCCAGCGGCAAAGCCGGAATAGAGTGGCAAACCATCCTGCAAAATCTGTGTATACCGACCATCCAGCCCCTGAATGCGAATGTTCGCGTTTGCTGAAACGGGCGAGGTTTGTTGCACCTGAATGCCCGTGCTTTCGTTGAGCTGCATGCGAATATCGCCCGGTCGCATATTGGCCTTTTCTTCCAACTCTTCGCCAGTGATGGCTTCGATCCGGGTGGGAATGTCGTCAATGCTACGATTGCTGCGCGTTGAAGTTACTACGACCTCTTCGAGTTCTTCGCCTTCGGCTTGCCGAAGTTTCACGACCAACGAATCAGGCCCCGGCAGTGTCAGGCTATCGGTTTGGCTTTCGTAGCCAACAAAGGAGCACATGAGCGCATAGCGGCCCGCGCTCGGAACGATCAGCACCAGCCGACCAAGTGTATCCGCAGCGGCCCCGATCCGGCCCGGATTCAGCAGCGCCGTGGCACCAATCAGTGGTTTTCCGGTTTCGGCGTCCTGAATTAAAACGCGCAGGGAGCTTTGCCCCCAGGCTATGGGTATTGTGGAGAGTGTCAGCCAGAGCGACACAATGAAGCATTTCATAAAATGTATGAGTTTGGTTAGCAATAGCAGCCCGACCAGTCGGAAACCGACTAGGAGCGAACAAGAAGGGAGCTAACCCAAACGGGGAGGTTGCCAGATTCGCCCCGGCACATCAAGCGTATGGGGAGCCTGATACGTAGGCAATACCGCCAGAATGAGGGAAGGGGACGGCATGATTGCGCCAATCAGTTGCGGTGCCTGCGGCAGCGTACAGCCGGGACAGGTTGCGCAGAGGCAGAAAGGCGAACAACCGGCATCGCGGTCATGATCGTCTGAGCGAGAAGTTTGCTCTGTGGTGGGTTCGTCTTGACAAAAGGCTTCGCAGGGTACTCCAGAGAGAACCAGTACGTAGACTGCCCACAAGATTCGCCACCATTTCATGGGGTAAAGCTACTAAAGATAGCCAGACTTGTTCAGTATTGCGTGTTCAGTGATACCCACTTTTCCGTATACCATCCTACTTATATGTTGCCCGAAACAAAAAGCCCCCGGATCAGATCATCCGGGGGCGACGCGATTTTTCACTCAATTAACCTTTCCGCTTCGGTTTCAACGCTTTGCTCTGGGCAAGCTCAGCGATGACCCGACGTTCGTCCGGCCGCGCATATACCTCCAGTCCTTTGGCTGTTTTTCGACCCAGCAATACCAGCACCGATGGGGTGCTAAGCAGTAGCACGTTGAAACACCAGTCGGTGAACGTCTTCCGACCGGCTTTACTCGACAGTTCGTCAGGCAGGTTCAGCTCGGCGGCTACCAGCTTCAGGTAACCGTTGAACTTGCCGCGCGGCCGGATCGGCAGTTGCTCCCAGCCTCCGTACTTCTTAACGATCTTTTCGACGGCGGCAAACTGGGGTACCCGGATACTGACCTGCGTCTTGATTCGGTCTTTGATCAGCCACGGCTTACCGTCCAGGCCCAACCGCAAAGCTGTGCGATGCTCCTTCACGAAGTCTTGCAGGTCGCCATAGTGGAAACCGCACCGGCACAACAAGATGAATATGTCGGCCGTCTCCTGCAGCACCTTGTTCTTAAAGCGATGCTTGAGCAAATCAGTGAACTGCTCCTCGGTCAGCATGACCGGCTCACCATACTCAGGTTGTTTGATACGCAGCCCGTCGAGTTGATTAACCTGCGTGAGTTTTTTGCGCTTTGCCCAGCGTACCATGTCCCGAATCGTTTGTGAGTGTTTAGCGATGTAGCTGTCGGCGTGGCCTACCTTGCCCCCTTTGAGCCGGACGGACTTCATCCAGCGCCGGTACTGCAGCAGCCACTCGTGGTCGAAGTCATCAATCAGCACGTCGAGCGCCTTCTTGTCGATCAGGAAGTCCAGCATCTTTTTCCGGACGTTGTCGTAGACGGTAACGCTCGATTCTTCCAGTGCCCGATCCGTATCGGCCTTACAGTCTTTGATGTAGCGGTCGAAGGCCTCTGCGAACTTGATACCGGGGCTATCGCCTTTGAGGAACTCCCGCTTGATCTTGTCGGCAGTGATGGGCTCACCGGTGCGCAACATGGTATTGCGGATCGCCAACAGCCGGTCGTGCATGATGACCAGGCACTCGTTGTAGCCCTGCGCCTGGGGCTCGTCAGAGCTGACCTTGCTACCATCCCAATGTTCATCTTTGATGGTGATGCCCGTCGAGCAGATGTCTTTCTGCTTGCCCGCGACGTGGATGCGGCAGTAGAGCGTGGACATACCTGCCCGCTTCGACTTGTGACGCCAGAAGGAAACTTCCATTCTTACGTGTTTACTTTTCATGGCCTTGCCTATGATTGGTTAGGCAGGCCTTACGATGTGTTATATGAAAATATGATCGTTAAAGAGCCTCTTTTTTAATCGTTCTTTAAGGTTTCCAGCGAATGGTCAGCTGTAATAATGGTACTGAAGTCCATCCGGAGGGTGCCACTGGCGTTTTCAGGGTGCCACTGGATTCACTGTAGAAGAAGAAAAAAGGGGCTGAAACAGTCAAAAACGACCCAAAAGGGCATAAAAAAGCCCGATACGGGGCGGTATCGGGCACTCAATTCGGGTAAAATCAACGTTTTGCAGAGAGAGAGGGATTCGAACCCCCGGACCTGTTACAGTCAGTGGTTTTCAAGACCACCGCAATCGACCACTCTGCCATCTCTCTTTGGTGGTACAAAGGTAAGGCGATTTTTGCGTCAGCGCAAT
>JAKONH010000070.1 GCA_022702045.1 Spirosomataceae bacterium | reverse complement strand
GTAACGCATACGTCCCAATGCCGTGTTAATGCTGACTCCGGTCGCGTCGGCAATCTCTTGGAAACTCATTTCCTCGTAGTGCCGCATAATCAGAACCTGCCGTTGCTGCTCAGGCAATCGCTGAATCAGTTCGCGCAAGTGCTCGTGTGTCTCCTGCCGGATCTGCATCGATTCAACCGAATCCTCTGCAAACTCAAGCGTATTGAACACGCTGCTCCCGTCTTCAAACACTACACTGGGGTAGCGTTTATCTTTGCGGAAATAGTCAATAGCCAAGTTGTGGGCGATCCGAATAATCCAGGGAAGGAATTTGCCTTCTTCGTTGTATTTACCCGACTTAATGGTGTCTACGGTCTTGATGAACGTATCCTGCATTAAGTCTTCAGCTATGTATTGATCCTTGACGATCAGATAAATAGTTGTGTAAATCTTCGATTTGTGCCGTTGCACAAGCTTAGCAAAAGCTTTTTCATTACCACGGATATACAGGGAAATCAACTCACTGTCGTTTACCTGGGCTTTTTCCATTTTCAGTAAGACTATAAGGTAACGTAGAGCTGTGTTTCGATAGTGTGCGCTGGAGTTATGTTTTTAGGAAATATTAATAGGCAGAAGTCAAAATAAAGGGATTATTTGCTCATTTCCAAGTGGACAAATCAAATAATCTGCCAAAATTGGCAAATTCCTCGGCGAATTTTGATAAAATCTATTTTACAGAACAAGCCTTAATAAACGGCATCATTAAGGCTTATTTGTAGATTATATTGACTTATACCGCGAATTTGTGGTATAGACAGTATATTGAATACAATAGTTTAATCAGAAGTAGAATTTTTACTATACCAAGAATGTAACCACTCAGGCACATTTTGATAAGCTATCGCATTTTAATCTATTTTTATGCTAGGCCAGCTTCAACCGTTTTTCAATCAGTAAAATGAATAGGTGAATCACTTTAATGTGAATTTCCTGAATCCGGTCGGCATAACCAAAGTGAGGAACGCGGATCTCTACATCAGCCTGTCCGGCCAACTTACCGCCGTCCTTGCCTGTAAGCAGTACAACGTGCATACCCCGCTGCCGGGCAGCTTCTACAGCCCGAATTATGTTGGCGGAGTTGCCGCTTGTACTTAGCCCCAGCAGTACGTCGCCTTCGTTGCCTAGTCCTTCGATGAAGCGAGAGAAAACGTGATCATAACCGAAGTCATTACTAACGCAGGAAAGGTGACTGACGTCGGAGATGGCAATGGCGGCCAAGGCGCGACGATTATCGCGGTAGCGCCCTGATAATTCTTCGGCGAAGTGCATGGCGTCACAGTGCGAGCCACCATTGCCGCAGGAAATAATTTTACGACCATTCCCGATAGCGTCGGCCATAAGTTGAGCCGCCTGGTCAATGGCCGTCAGATGGTCAGGATTAGCCAGAAAAGCGTTCAGTACCGTTTGCGCTTCGGTTAGCTCACCGCGAATAAGATCAAGCATTGGTAAATTCTGAAATGAGGGGCAAAGTTGCCGGATTGACAGTCATCCTGCAACTATTGGTGTTTATGCGTTTGTGAAGCAACTAGAATACCAGACTACGATAGGGGACGTTCCAGCGCAGGGCAATACTGGCCGTGCGATCGGTATAGCTGTCAGGGCGGTATTGACTATCCTGGAAACGATACAGAACACGACCTTCCAGAAACACATTGTGTTTAATCATGTAGGATGCCCGCAGGTCGGCGTATGTCGCAATGGTTTTGCGACCCTGCCCGATGAAGTTACCGTAGTCCCGGAATCGATCGTCGTAATTCAGCAGAATATTACCGCCATAGTTACGACCCGGCGGGTCAGTACCGTACATCATCACACTAAACGTGCCTGTGCCAGACAGCCGTTTGTTCTGGTACCGTACAATCCCGATGCCTTCCAGAAAATTAGCGCCTAGCGGATGTGCCATCGGCTGACTATAGTGCACATAGTTGGCTTGACTGGCGGTGACGCCCGTAGCTGGTGTTGTTATGTGCGAATAGGTGTACGGACGAGCCAGATTCATCTCAACCTGCAAGTCAAGGTTCGGCACATTCAATACGTCGATGTACTTGCCCCCCAGTTGGAACGCATACTTGTTGGTATATCGACCGTTCCCCGCAATAACGTCTTTCAGGATGAACTCATCCAGCATAAACTGGGTGTAGAAGAGAAAATGCGTTGCCAGGTTTGCTTTGAAATCGAGTCCAATCATCGCGTTATCAGCACTACCTCGATACGACTCGACGAACCGGTAGAAAATGACCGGATTCAGATAATTGAGTTCCAGTCGATCGCGACTAAATACTTCGGCCTCAAACACCCCTACGTTAAATTTCGGGGAAATATTGATGCTAAGATGGTGCATCGCTGCATACTTGTTTGGGTTAAGCGTACTGGCCCCGGCAACAAGGTCCTGCGTATTCTGTAGCTCGGTGAACAGGTTAGTATACTGAATATTTTTACCAAGCCGGGTAGTCAGTTTCAGAAATAGATAAGGGGCGGCATTGTCCGAAAGCAGCAATGACCGGAAGCCGTTACCAATGAAGTTACGATCGTGGCCAAACTGAAGGTTGATAATCTTGGCTATGTTAAACGTGAAATAACCACGCGCGGTTAGAAAGTCGGTCCCCCGGCCGCCCGATCCAAACGGTTTGGAAAAGCTTTCGCCAGGTGCGTAGCCGGCTGTCTGTCCACTGCGTAGGTACAGTCGTGACTGATCGTTGATGTAATATGGGAAAAAAGCCTGGTTGTCGGCGAAGTACGAATAAAAGCCAATCTTCTTGGCAATACTGCCGCGAATTTCAAGACCACGGGTATTAATAAACGTCTGCTGGTTAAGGGCGCTGGCATTGTCGGACAAACCCGTCACGTTATCGAAGCCGACACCGAAGTTAACGACAGGACTAACGTGCAGATCGAAATCCGGCGTCTGTAGGTTATACAAGTCTGATTTCTTCTTGTAGAAAACGCCAAATAAGGGTCTGCGACTATCACCGGCAGCCGCAGGTACCTGCTGACGCCGAACGGTCATCACCTGCCGCGCCGAATCGCTGAGCGGGTCTTTCACCCACTCCCAACTATCGTCACGTAGGTAGTTGAGGTTGAAATAGTCCGTATCGGAAAAATCAGGCGCCGGGTGGGCTAGTAGACTATCAGTCAGTTGAACGACACTTTGTCGATTATACGGCTTCGTTGTTGAATGAAAGCCTTCAGCCCAGCGACCCTGCCGAATTTCGTAGCGATCAATAAGATGGTAATAGTCAGCGTTGAGCGGAACGAAGGGGCTTTGCGCAAAAGTCGGCAGCGAGAAAAAAAGAAGCCCGAACAGGTAGAGGGATGTACGCATAAACAGTGGTTAACCTTACAAACCGATCGTATTCACTAGTAGGTCGATAAGGGTACTGTGGAAGGTGTCAAATTAGGTAATTGGTTTGGATATACGCTAACTGAGGGGCTAATTTACGTCGAATCAGATACGCCCCCTATGTTTGTTTTTGCACAAAAACCTTCGCTGGCTAACCAGTATGTTGCCGAACTCCGCGATGTCACGCTTCAGAAAGACCGGCTGCGGTTTCGGCGAAATCTGGAACGCCTGGGCGAGCTGATGGCTTACGAAATATCAAAGGAAATGCCATATCAGACTGTCGATGTAAAAACTCCTCTAGGCGTTGCATCGACGGAATTGCTACGGCAACAACCGGTATTGGCTACAATTTTACGGGCTGGTCTACCTTTTCACCAAGGGTTCGCCAATTATTTCGATGGAGCGGAAAACGCATTCGCCGGTGCTTACCGAGGATACAGTGCTGGGGACGACGAAGCATTCGAAATCGCCATGGACTATATCGTGGCACCCGATCTTAGCGGCAAAACCCTGATTCTCTGTGATCCAATGCTGGCGACTGGCAAGTCACTGGAGAAAGTATATCATGCATTATTGCGCTACGGTATACCGGCGCAAACGCACATTGCCGCCATACTGGCCAGTCCCGAAGGCATACGGCATGTACAGCGGCAATTGCCACAATGTCGGTTATGGTTAGGGGCGATCGATGATCACCTCAACGACCATTTTTACATCGTCCCCGGTCTAGGTGACGCAGGTGATCTGGCCTTTGGGCCGAAAGTGTGATATGCAGTTTGTGGTTCGTATTTTGTGGTTGCTCCGCAGAATGGCTTGCGCCAGCAACTATAAACTACGAACTCCGTTATCGCAGGTCAATTACCTCCACGCCGGGGTATTTCGATTTGTCGAAGGTGAAGAGGGCGTCCGGGGCGGAGACGTTGGGCGTAAAGTTGGTGATCGTGTATGTTGTCCGTTTGCCGTTTTTATCGACGATGGTCCAGTTACGAATCATCTTGTTGGCTTTATCGATTGACAGCCGGATGGAACTGACCGTGTTGTTGGCTTTTGTAGGCTTAAGCTCAATGACGTCGAGACCACGACCACCCTGCTTTTGTTCACTGACGTACCGGTACGTATAGCCCTTCTGGTATACAGTGTAAATCTGCGCCGGATTGAGTTCGCTGGCCGAGCCGCTTTCGTAGTCCTGTACGTTGATTTCCTTTGCTTCTTTCGAATATGTGTACATCGTCTTACCGTCGGTGAAAATTTCCTGCCCGTCGAGTTTCAGCCGAAATTTATTGTCTTTAACCGTAATGTTACCGGTTGCGCTGGCACCACTGTTTGCGTAGGTAAACGCAGCCTGGTACGACTTGAGGGCCTTGTATTTCTGGCTCATCGCGTCGAGAATAGC
>JAKONH010000060.1 GCA_022702045.1 Spirosomataceae bacterium | reverse complement strand
CTACTGTCAACGCTCATCGGTTGCGTAGCCGGGCTGGGGGCATCGGCCTTCATCCGATTCATTCATTTCGTTATCGAGCAGGGCAACCGCTACGAGCACATCTTCTTGCTGCTACCCGTCAGCTTTTTTACGGCTAACCTGCTGAGTCAGTTCGTACTGAAACGGCACCTTGGTACCGACGCGCTAATCGCAGCGATCAACAAAAACTACGGAAAGATCGAAGGCAGCTTTATCCCGACCAAAGTGGTCAACGTCGTGTTGATTCTGGCAACGGGTGGCTCGGCAGGCAAAGAAAGTCCCTGCGCACAGATTGGCGCGGGGATTGGTTCAGTATTCGCCAATCTGTTTCGTGTCGACGACATTGACCGGCGAAAGATGGTCTTATGCGGGTTCTGCGCGGGCTTCGCCTGTGTGTTCGGCGCTCCGCTGGCAGGGGCCTTATTTGGCATTGAAATCCTGGCCGTCGGCGTCATTCTATACGACGTACTGCTCCCCGCATTCGTCGCGTCAATTACCGCCTATCAGGTGTCGTCGGCGCTGGGCGTGATGTTCTTTTATTACCCGCTGACCTTTGTTCCCGCCTTCGGGCAAGGTTTTTTCCTCAAGCTGATGGCGGGCGGTATGTTCTTCGGCCTGTGCGCGTATGGGATGATCTGGGCAATCCGTACCAGTACCCACGCCGTGACGAACATACCCATCTGGCGACCACTCAAAGGTTTACTGGGCGGAGCAGTACTGGTTTGTCTGACCCTGCTGTTCTCCCGTAACTATTTGGGACTAGGGTTGAATCTGATCGAGTCGTGCGTACGGGGAGTACCCATCGTCGGCTATGCATTTCTGCTTAAAGCGCTTTTCACCATCATTACGCTTAGTATCAGTCGCAGTGGTAGCGTCATCACGCCCATTCTCTTCATCGGTGCGACGGCGGGCAGCTTCTTCGGCGACCTTGTCGGGGCCGACCGGGCCACCTTTGCCGCCATCGGCTTTGTCAGCCTGCTCGCCGGCACGACAAACACACCGATTGCGACGAGTATTCTGGCTATCGAACTGTTTGGCGCGGCCGTAGCGCCTTATGCCGCCGTGTCGTGCGTCATCAGCTTTCTACTGTCGGGGCACCAGAGTCTATACACATCGCAGGTATTAGCCGTGGCCAAATCAAGAGGCATACGCGCACGCCTTGGCCGCGAACTCGGTGCATCGGACAAGGACCAGGAACCGTAGTTTAATTTGTAGCCTGGACCCGCGCCGGCGGACCGGTCCGCGTGGCCGTCAGGCCAGCTTACTCAGGCGGCAGCTATTCTGGTCGCTATCACGCCCACCCGGACGTAAAGATTCAGGTTACTATGATCACACAATTTAACCAAAAAGGGCTCTTGCAGACGAGCCCTTTTTGGGTGTTACCTAGCCAAATGAGTTAGGTAGCTGACTAGCCATCGCTGACGCTACCTATCGCTTTTTCCTGCGCTCGTCTAGCGTCGATTCCGCTATGGCTGACCGCAGTGGATCGGCAGGTGTGACAGGTGCATTACTGTTTGGTTGATTGCGGGTTGATTTGACGACGACAAAACCGATCAGACCGATCAGAAGTACGTTGCAGATCAGATCGATAGTGTCACCGGTATGTGCTAGCGGTGGGTCGAAGCGGAACTCAACGGTGTGCTTACCAGCCGGCATTCGCATCGCTCGCAACACATAGTTGGCCCGGAAGTGCGGCACGGGCTTACCATCGACAAACGCCTGCCAGTCTTCGTTGCCCCGGTAATACACTTCCGAAAAAACAACGACGCCTTCGCGGGCCGCATTGACCGTATACGTCAACTTATCACCCCGGTAACTCGTCAGTTGCACATTGCTGCCGGTATGATCCATCTGACTCGGCAGCCCGGCCAGCTTACTCATATCAGCCTGACTCACCAGTGCCGAATCGCGCGTGCTCAGCGTTTTCATAGCCGCAATTTCCGCATCGGCGTCGGCAGCTGGAATGAGCTTACTGACAAACCAACCTACACCCAATGCTTCCGGATTGGTCAGCGCCGTTGGGCCAGCGGGCTGCTGCGGATTGTTGGGGTCGGCCTGCTGTGGCTGCTGAATGACGTATTTCACATTCAGCATGTTCAGAATATTCAGTGTATTCGTCTGGAAGGCGTAGGTAATCAGCTCCTGATACCGGCGCAGTTTGGCCGCGTTATAGCCCCCAATCGACCGGTGAAAATACGATGCCCGGTTGCTGCTCATAAAGCTCGGCGACTGATCGAATACGCGGTAACCGAGCGATTTATCCTGCATGATCTGCTCGTCGGCAGCGGTTGGCGTAAAGGCTTCCGTAGCCTGTGCCTTGCTGATGAAATCGTTACCGTTCAGGAAGCGTTTGTCGACCGAAAACAGGTCGAAGACAACCACCGCCATCAACAGAGGGTAAAATAGCCCCGCCTTAAGTTTGTTGTTGACGAATGCCCAGACCAGACCAGCTGTCAGCATAATCAGAATGGCCGACCGGAAGGCATCGGCCCGTAACAGGCTTTTCCGGTCACTGATAATGGCGTTTAGCACATCGCGGGCTGCTTCACCAAAAGTGCCGCTCAGCTGGTCGAGATCGGTCGGCGTCTGGAACGAGAAGAACGTGCCACCCAGTACAGCCAGCAGCAGCGACAGACCAGCCGTCAGGGCCAGACTGATTGTCAGTGGTTGTTTGAGGTTTGCCATCGTTAGCTTCTGATCGATGATGGCTTGAATACCCAGTGCGGCACCGACGGCCATGAACAGTTGCGCTAAACAAAGCGCCATCGTCATCGCCCGGAACTTGTTCAGGTAAGGCAGATAGTCAAACAGCAATTCGTTGAACCAGAGCAGGTTTTTCCCCCACGCCAGCACAATCATCAGGCCAGCCGCACTCAACAGCCACCACCGTATCGGCCCGCGCAGGACGAACATACTCAGCACAAACAGGAATACCAGAGCCGCACCGGCATAAGCTGGTCCACCTACCATCGGCTGATCGCCCCAGTAAGCCGGCGCGCCCTGCTCGGCATACTGCTTAACCATACCGGCCTCGAAACCTCGGCTAGTCAATGCTTTGTAGAACTCCGAGCTCGTCGTCAGCCCACCGGCCGATGAACCACCGTACAGGTTGGGAATCAGCAGCGTTAGTGTTTCGGCCTTCCCGTAGCTGTAGCTAAACGCGTAGTCCTTGTCAAGCCCGCCTTTTGACTCATTAGCCGACGATGCACCGTCGGGATTCGTCGTTTTAGCGGTCAGTTCAGAACGGCCCCGGATCGTTTCTTTCGTGAACTGATTCAATACCAGCAGTCGCTTGCCGAAGCTACCCGCACCCAGTACACCGACTACCGCCAGCACAGCCAGGCCGATACCCAGTTGTCTGCCATTACCAGTCCGTACCAACGCGATACCTTCGATCAGCACCAGCAGGCCAATCGTCAGGAAGAGGTAATACGTAATCTGAATGTGGTTGGCGCCGAATTCCATGCTCAGAAACAGACCGGTAACAGCCGCTCCAACCCAGTACCGCCCCCGCAGGCAAAGAATCACCCCGGCGATAACGCCCGCCCCATAACCCAGCGCCAGCAGTTTCGACACGTGACCCGCTTCCAGGCTGATGATCGAGAATGTACCCAGCCCGTATGCAGCCGCGCCCATCGCCGATAGCCACGGGTTACAGCCTAGTACTACCAATAGCACATAGGTGCTCACCATCATGATGAACACGATACTGGCGAAAGGCGGTAGTAGGTTCTGTACGGCCGTGATGGCTTTGTAGATGTAGATATGCGGGTAATCGAAGTCGATCATATAGGCCGGCATACCACTGAAGAGCGCGTTGGTCCAGAGGGGTTTGCTGCCGGTTTGCTTGGCGATCTCGCGAATTTCCTGCGTCGAGGCCGATGCCTGCTGCACATCCATCAGGGCGAGTGTTTTACCCGATAGTACCGGCGAGAAATAAATAGTCGACAGCACCAGCAAGCCCAGTATCGCGAGGATGTGGGGCAGGTAGCGTTGAAAAAAAGACGGTTGGTTCATGGAGAAAAGACAGTACGACCCAAAGATAGGGCTTTCCTAAAAACGGAGGGTGATCGCTACGGATTGTAGCAATCAATAGCCGTGACCCAGTTCCGGCACGTGAACAAGCAAACGGCCAGCCCTGCTTTATACAGAACTGGCCGTTTCAGGCGACTATCGGACGGAATTTATACCGACAGAATATCTTTCTCTTTGGCAACAAAGGTTTCGTCGACGCGGGCGATAAACGCATCGGTCAACTTCTGAACACGCTCCTCACCTACTTTTACGGCATCTTCCGAAACGCCTTCTTTCGTCAGCTTGCGGATACCGTCGTTGGTGTCTTTACGGATGTTACGAACGTTCACCTTGGCTACTTCAACTTCCTGTTTTACCCGCTTCACCAGGTCGCGACGCCGTTCTTCGGTCAGCATTGGGATGCTCAGCCGAATGATTTCACCATCGTTGTTAGGCGACAGCCCCAGGTTCGAGTTCCGAATGGCTTTTTCAACTTCGCCGATCATCTTCTTTTCAAACGGCTTGATCGAAATGGTGCGGGCGTCGGGCGTATTGATGGCGGCAATGGTATTCAGGGGCGACAACATACCGTAGTACTCGACCTGAATGCCGTCCAGCATACCGGCATTGGCTTTACCGGCCCGGATTTTTGTCAACTCGATGTTTAGGTGCTTGATCGCCTTTTCCATCGTGTCTCTGGCATCGTCCAGATATAACTCTATTTCTTCCATTTTACTATGAGTTGAAACGTTTCAAAAGGATAGCGTTGGTAGATTGTCAGTTTGGTAGCAGCGTAACGAGTCAGGCTAACGCGCCCTGGCCGCTCTATACTTTTGAGCTAATAAGTGTGCCGGTATCGGTGTCACCTTTCACGATACGGAGCAGACTACCCGTTTCGTTCATGTTGAAGACAATAATCGGCAAATCATTTTCCTGACAAAGCGTAAACGCCGTCAGGTCCATGACGTTGAGTTTTTTCTCGTACACATCATCGAAGGAAATGGTCGTGTAACGCGTGGCCGTCGGATCTTTCATGGGATCAGCCGTGTAAACGCCGTTTACTTTAGTCCCTTTCAGTACGACGTCGGCTTCGATTTCGATGGCCCGCAGACTGGCCGTTGAATCGGTCGTAAAGTACGGACTACCCGTACCGGCACCGAAGATGACAACGCGCCCCTTTTCGAGGTGCCGCACCGCCCGCCGACGAACGTAAGGTTCACAGACCTGCTCCATTTTGATGGCCGACATCACCCGGGTGTACATCCCGTGCTTTTCCAGCGAACTCTGAATGGCCATGGCATTGATTACCGTTGCCAGCATACCCATGTAGTCGCCCTGCACTCGGTCGATACCCGACCGCTCGCCCGATACGCCCCGGAAGATATTTCCTCCGCCGATGACGATGGCGACCTGCACCCCCATGTCGACGACTTCTTTGATCTCCTTGCTGTACTGCTCCAGTATGGCAGGGTCGATGTTATAACCAGATGGGCCAGCCAGTGCCTCCCCGCTCAGCTTGAGCAGAATCCGTTTGTAGTTCGTCTGTGATGTCATGGGGTTACTTTTTGCGGGGGCAAAGATAGAACAAAAAGGCCGAAGGGCGGAACCGAACGAGTCTACGGTTCCGTGCTGACAGTCTCCGGGCGTACGTAGATGTGCCTTGCCCAGCGCTGAACACTGCCGGTTTATACAAATTCGATGAGTATCTGCCCCTTTTCTACCCGGTCACCTTTCGTTATCCGGATTGTCTTGACGGTCCCGCCGGAGCTGGCTTTCAGGTTGTTTTCCATCTTCATGGCTTCCAAGATCAGCAGGCTATCGCCCTTCTGCACAGCATCGCCGGGTTGCACGCTGATGCCAACGATCAGGCCGGGCATAGGCGCTTTCAAGTCGCCCACTTTTACGCTTGCCGCGTTGCTCATCCCCATCTGCTCCAGCAGTTGGTCGAAGCGGTCTTTCAACTGAACCGTATGGATATGGCCGTTGATCTTTAAGCTAATGGTTTTCGTCGCTCGATCCAGTTCCAGCAGTTCAGCATTGTAAGACTGGTTCTCATAGAGAATATGAAACGTGCGATCTGAAAGCCGAACCATGTCCCAGAGGAACGGCGCGTCGTTGAGCGTTGGCCCGGTGGCAGTGAAATCGACGGTAACGGGTTTAGTGTTGTTGACGGAAGCGATTAACATGCAGGGGTTATTTTTTCAGTGGATTGAGAAACGTACGAATGGGTTTGGCAAATACCCCCGACAACGTCGATACATAGACTGTGTTGCGGAACGCAGCTACAGACGTGATGGAGTTGCCGGCAAGCCCCGTATTATCCAGCTCGGTTATGGTCAGGCTCGTCGGTGTAATATCGATTTGCAGGAGCTGACTGTAATAGCTGGCAATCAGCCTGTTGTTTACTACCTTGTAATTCAGACGGGCATAATCGTCAGGCAACTGACCGGTCAGCACCGACCAGTTACTGCCCTGGTCAGTCGACGCCAGTAACTGGAGCGAAGTCCCCCCGCTATAGGTCAGACCATATAAAACGCCATTGTAAGTAAACTGCCTCAGCATAGGGTAAGCATACACCTGATCAATCGTACCATCCGGCGCGATACGGTATGTCTTTCCACGGTACATCGATACGGTAAAATAATCACCGATAGTATGGATGCTGGCAGGATTTGAGCCTCCCTCCAGTTGCACGATTTTTGTCTGTTTGATAGCTACATCTGATGCGTAGGGGCCAGATCCCTGCGCGACCAGATCGGCCAATACCAGATACAGCCGGTTTCCATCGATAATGGGTGTGGTGTAGGATCGATCGTAGCGCGTATACGGAATAAGGAGTTGATTGCGACGGTTCAACGCCATTGTTTCGCCCACATTAACCGGAACCGTGCTGAATGACGCGAAATCACGATCGATTTCACTCATTCGTATCGGTGCGTTAGCACCAGATAGAACCGGATTGGCCGTTAGGATAACGTTAACATGAGTGGTGTACTGAAAGGCCATGAACGTCGACGACAACAACGGTCGGTAATCGGTACGTCCATTGGGATGGGCTCCTCCGCTGTAGTGGACAAAACTTGTATCCGTTCCTGGCCGACCATCGCCGGGCGCAACAGATGTCGTACGGACTCCGGATAAAATAATCCGGTCAGAATCAGCATAACTGGTGAGCTGAATCTTCTGATCGAATAGAAAATCATTGCGCAGTTGCCAGCTAAGCCCCGGATCAGGCATCAGTTGCGGTATATCGACAGTCTTCTGCTCGCAGGCAACTACACCGGCGACCAACAGAAAGCACAGACTAGTTCTGAATATGAATCGCATAGACGTGTTCAGCCATCAGAAAAGCATAGATACCCATCGGCTATACTTATTCCAAACACCAGTCCTGCCCCTATGTGCTTACTTACTAGACGGTCGCTGTCAGTTCGCCCATGTAGTGCTCGGCAACCTCATCCAGCACGGCACTGACACCGGCATACGAGTCGGTCGTGACAAGCCGCATCCGGTATGGCTTAAAATCGGGAAGTCCTTTAAAGTAATTGGCATAGTGCCTACGCATCTCAAACAATCCGACAATCTCTCCTTTCCAACGGATTGAGAAATCGAGGTGCTGCCGACAGACAGCCACGCGGTCGGCGATGGTTGGGGCCGGACGGTGTTCACCCGTTTTCACGAAGTGCTTGATCTCGTCGAAAACCCAGGGATAACCGATACTGGCTCGACCAATCATTACCCCATCAACCCCATAGCGATTTTTGTATTCCAGCGCCTTCTCCGGCGAGTCGATATCGCCGTTTCCAAAGATTGGAATCGTAATGCGCGGATTTTCTTTGATACGACCAATGAGCGTCCAGTCGGCTTCACCTTTGTACATCTGTACCCGCGTCCGCCCGTGCACGGTCAGCGCTTTGATACCGATATCTTGCAGACGCTCGGCTACGTCACCGACGTTTTTGGTGTTTTCGTCCCAGCCCAGCCGGGTTTTTACCGTGACGGGCAAATGCGTTGATTTCACAACCGCGTCGGTCATGCGCACCATCTTCGGAATATCCTGTAGCAAAGCCGCTCCGGCACCCCGGCATGCCACGTTTTTCACCGGGCAGCCGTAATTTATGTCGATCAGATCAGGGTTGGCGCGGCTGGCGATACGGGCACATTCACCCATCGTCTCCACGTCCGACCCAAACAACTGAATGCCTATAGGTCGCTCGTACTCGAAAATATCAAGTTTCTGTACGCTTTTAGCCGCGTCCCGAATCAATCCCTCCGACGAAATAAATTCTGTATACATCAGATCGGCCCCGTTGGCCTTGCATACCGCCCGGAACGGCGGATCGCTAACATCCTCCATGGGTGCCAGTAGCAACGGGAAATCTGGTAGTTCTATATCACCAATACGTACCATATGTTCGTAAATTATCAGTACCCGGCGCATAAACCGAGTCCTTTTCCGACCTTGCAGGCCGATACCTTCCTTTTAGCACAATTCGAAGGGCCGTTCGGTTCCCTTTTTCGGATTATACAAACGAGTCTGTAAATTTACGCGATTTATGAACGCCGACTATACCCGCGTACTACCAACTTCACGACCGCCTACGTTTGGCGGGCTGCTGATGCTGTTAGGCTTTATTTTGATGGGCGGTGTACTCAGTACGCTCCTGATGCTACTGGGCTTCATGCTGTTTGGCGGCCTTTCCTTTAGCGATGTACAGCAGCACCTGCGTCTGCTGGCCAGCGATCCGGCTTCGCTACCGGGGGGCTGGTTCGAGCTGATGAGCCTGCAGGCGGTCAACCACCTGGGTTCGTTTCTGCTGCCCGCCCTTGCCTACTGGTACTGGATTGAGCAACGTACATGGCCGCAGTTTAACAACCGGCCACTGGAACAGGTAGCTGCCCTGTCGATCGTCGGGCTGATCGTCATTCTATTCATGCCGTTCGACGGTCTGATTATCGAGTGGAATCAAAATATTCATTTGCCGCAGACCCTGGCTCCCATCGAAAACTGGATTCGGGCCAAGGAAAAGAGTCTGGAATCGGTCACTCGCTTCCTCACAACGTTCGACACACCCGCGCAGCTGGTAGTGGCCATATTGGTTATTGCCGTAATTCCGGGAATTGGTGAAGAGGTATTGTTCCGGGGCGTGTTGCAACGCATGTTGCACTACTGGACCGGTAATCGCCATGCAGCGGTCTGGCTGGCAGCTGCCCTGTTCAGTGCCGTGCACGTGCAGTTTCTCGGCTTCTTCCCGCGCATGTTATTAGGCGCTCTGTTCGGCTATCTGTACCTCTGGTCGGGCAATATCTGGGTACCCATTCTGGCCCATTTCACCAACAACGGCTTTACCGTACTAATGGTCTACCTGCATCAGCAGAAGATGACCAGCATCAACGTCGAAAATACGGAGTCGGTACCGGTACTGGGGGCCCTAGTTTCGGGGCTATTTACAGCCGGACTGCTATACTACTTCCGCCAACGCAATCAGCCACAACCCGCCTGACAAGCTATGGTGTCAAGTCGCCCGGCTGGTTTAGTTGCAGATACAGTCATTTAGCCACCAAACGAATGAACGAAATTTGGGAATCGATACTCGTCACGCCCCTGTCCCACCGGGCCGAATTAGCCAAAGCACTGTTGCACGAACACAATATCACGGCGGTAGTCGTCAACCGGCAAAGTAGTAGTTATCCCGTTGCCGGACTGGGAAACAGTGAAGTTCACGTATTGGCTAAAGACGCCATCGTAGCCAAGATTATTCTGGAGAATGAAGCAAGCTTTAGCTAACATGACTAACCTGCAACAGCGGGTTATTGCAGCCGTCGCCGGCGCTCCTCTCATCCTGTTCATGATCTGGTATGATGCCTGGACACTGGCCCTGCTCTTTTGTTTTATCAGCGCCCTGACGCAACGGGAATTTTACCGGTTACTGGGTCTGGACGGATTTGAACCGCTGACAGCCTACGGTACAGTCGTCGGCACAATGATCTGCGTACTGGCTTATTTCGTTGAGACCAACCAGATTAGTACTGGCAGCTATTTCCTGATCTGCCCGGCTTCGTCGATGATCTTCCTGATCAAGCTCTATAAAAAGCGCGACATGAAGCCGTTCACTAACATCGGCTTTACATTTCTGGGCATCATCTACGTCGCGATGCCGTTTGCCCTGCTGATCATTCTGGCGTTGCGCGACAACGCCTTTCACCCCGTCACGATTATCGGTTGCCTGCTGCTGCTCTGGTCCAGTGATATCGGTGCTTACTTCGCCGGAACGTACTTCGGCCGGCGCAAGCTATTCGAGCGAGTATCACCCAAAAAGTCGTGGGAGGGTGCCGTCGGTGGTGCTGTTGCCGCCGGCCTGGTCGCTTTCACGCTGGCCCTGTTCGACAACGAGTTGCGCCCCTGGCAGTGGTACTGTGTGGGTGCGATCATCGTTGTAACCGGCACGTATGGCGACCTGGTCGAATCGCTGTTCAAACGCAGCATCGCGATTAAAGACTCGGGATCGAGCATTCCCGGTCACGGCGGCTTCCTCGACCGCTTCGACGGTTTGTTACTGGCAGCCCCCTTCATTATCACCTTTTTGAAACTGTTTCCATAAGTTCATTTTACTTACTACCAGTTTGTTTACTTTCTGATAAACAAAAAGGCCCGTTGCGCTAACCAACGGGCCTTTTTGTGGTTAAGCCACTAACAAACACTTATACAAACGCTGATGAACACAACACAGACAACAACCGCTGACAGCAGTCAACCTCCACTCCACCTCAATATGAGTGAATCTTTTGCGGAAACCAATGTCAACCAGCTCCGTGACGCCGTCGAGCAGGCTGTCTATGGGGACATGCTTTTTGACAAGAACAGCGACCCCGACCGCGCCCATACGATTGAGGTGCTGACGACGCTCGGGCAAATGGGAGAACTTACGGAAACTGACCTTGATGAAGCTAAAAAAGACTATCTTTGATGATTGAATAAACGTCAGTTACATGATTCTTAACAAATCTTAAATGATTTGACAGGATTCAAAAGTGTGGAACGGCGTTCGTTATTTTGTCGAAATCGGTAGAGAATCCGTTCTGATTCGGTCAGCATGAGGCACACGATAGTTTTCATAGCGCTCACGGCATTGCTACTGCTCACGGCAGGATCGCTTTCGGCTGTTCGCGCGCAGGGGCAGGACCGCCAGGTCACGTTTACGGGCTTTCTAACGAGTGGTAAGAATAATGAGCCGCTGCCAGGTGCATATGTATACATTCCACGAGCGGGCAAAGGTATCCTGACGGCACCCAACGGCTACTTTGCCCTACCGGTGCTGCCCGGCGATAGTATCGTGTTTAGCTATGTCGGTTTCAAATCGCAGTTTCACATCATTCCACAGCGCCTTGCTGACCTTACGTATTCGGCGGTCGTTGCGTTGCAGGAGGATGTAACAACGCTGGCTGAGGTTAAGGTCTACCCGTATGCAACCGAAGAACTATTCAAAGACGCGTTCGTGAATCTGAAACTGCCCGACGAGAAAGAACGCGCTAATCTGGCAAAAAACACCGATCCAGCGGCTATCATGCGCATGGCTGCAACAATGCCGATGGGCGCCGTGGGTAACTTCCAGAATTTTGTGAATCAGCAGTTCCTAGGCCGGGAGTCGATTGCAAACCGGGGCTTTACGCCAACGTTTGCATTCACCAACCCCTTCGCTTGGGCTAATTTTATTCGATCCGTCAAGCGGGGTGACTATAAGAGCAAGGAATGGCGGGCACAGTATAATCAAGCGCCCCCCGAAAATATATCGCGTAAAGACCTGCTGGATCAAAGCAATTAGTCTTGATTCGGGCATAAAAAAACCACCGCCAGCGGTGGTTTTTTTATGCCCGAATCAGTGAGTTTAAGGGTTGATATTCAAGGTTTAAACTCACTTCTTATACTGCTGAATGATCTTGTAGAGTGCCTTCTGCTTTTCCAGCTCAGGGAAGAACTCAAAAAGCAGCACGTGTGCGTCGTAGTCGAGTGAAAGACCCGCTTCCAGACGAATCAGAGCTTCACGGTAGTGTCCGGCATGAATCAGATACACGGCCGATCGGTAATACAAATCCGCTTCGGCAGGCATGTCGTCGATACCCATCTGAATAATATCGTTCGCTTTCAGGAAATCGCCCTGATCAAAGGGCACCAACGACCAGGTCAGGTACACATCGGGGTTCTGCCCATCGACTTCCGACGCTTTTTCAAATGCTTCGATGCTCGACAGTACATTACCAACCTTATACTCGGTTTCGGCAAGGGCCAGATAATACTCTCCGTTGTTATCGTTGATCTTGATCGCCTTCTGCAGGAATGGCAGTGCTTCGTACCATTTGCCAGATTCGCTCAGACAAACACCGATACCATGCCAGGCTTCATCCCATAGGGCATCAAGCCGAATCGCTTCCCGGTATTCCGCAATCGCTTCCGGTATCCGGTCCTGCTTTTCCAGACTTGCTCCCAAATGACAGTACGTATCGGCTGTCGCTTCTTCGTACTTGAGTGTGTTACGGTAACACTGTTCGGCTTTTTCAAACAGACTGAGGTTCATGTATGTGTTCCCCAGATTGAAATGAGCCGACGAAAAGTCTTCCTTGATGATAATCGCGTAATCGTACGCTTCGGCGGCTTCGGCATAGCGGGCCAGCTTACTGTACGCAATACCGATATTGTACCAAGCATTGTACGAATACGGGTCTTTATCGATCAGTTGCTGGTAATAGCTCAAACTGTTCTCCAGTTCTCCTGTGATATCTAGGCAGAATGCCAGTTCGTAAAGCGCGTTCTCGTTGTTAATATTCAGCGCAATCGACTGTTTGTACTGCTTAATCGCTTCGTCGTACTTACCCCAGTTCTGATAGCTTTGACCCAGTTGAAACAGAATGTCATCTTTGTCTTCTGCACGACCCAGCAGGTCTTCCAGCACGCTTATCGCTTCTTCATAACGCCCGGCCATGTTCAGCACAGAGCCTTCCATAAACGACACATCGAGATCGCCGGGGTTGAATAAAGCAGCCTGTTCCAACAAACCCAGTGATTCGTCGAACCGCTGAAAATTGGCTAATATCTGCGCCTTGTCAAGCATCAGCTCCAGCGCGTACGGAAAGCTCTCAAGACCAGCTTCGGTTGCTTTGAATGCTTTGTCCAGATCGCCCTGATTGAGATAATGTTCAACCATTTGCTCATAGACGTCGAGGTCGAAGAACTGACTCTCCTGCCGATCCAGCATCTGCTCAAAACGCCGTATCGATTCCTTTATATCTCCTTCCCG